>JAEYXC010000064.1 GCA_023428655.1 Bacillota bacterium
AGCCTGGTGGTCATCGGATATCCGGACTTCTTCTCATCTATGATTAATATGGTATCATCCATGATAATACCGTCTTCATAATCCTGGTACATACCAACACAACCTTTCTACTCAAGTCTTAATTGCTCCAGATCCCTCTTAACATGGTGAGCATCAATGGAAGTCAGTGTGACTCCGGTATCACCGTTACGACGAATTATCTCGTTGGGGAAATACTTTGTTCCCGGCTTATTATCGACCTCACCCAGAAAAATAATCTGTCTGTACATCGATTTCAATAGAGCGATCCCTTCCGTTCGCTTTTTGGGTTGTTCCCCGGTAATAAAGATCAGATTCGAATATTGCTCCTTGGGATGCTCTGCTTCATAGGCGGCAATTGCATCGACTGAGGAAGAATACGGTAACACATGCAATAAGCCGTCTATCGCCTCGAATAGGTCTTTCTCTTGAGTTATCCGAATTCTTCTGCTAAGACCGTGTTGTTCATCATACCAGGCAAAATAATGCATTTGACCGGACAGAAGAAAGGAATAGGATAAGGATAGTGCACATTCCAAAATAGAATCCATGAAAACCATCCGATTCATTTCAGCAGGAATGCATAAATCAGCAAAGAGCAGAATGGAACAATTGAGGGGATCACTGAACTCCTTAATCATCAGCTGATTCTGTTTTCTACTGAGTTTCCAGTGGATTCTCTGCTGCCTATCCCCTTCCCGATACTCTCTGATAGCAAATACCTCAGAAGGATCATCCCCACTCTTAATGGCAGAGTAATAATCACTCTCCACAATTCCTGTATGAAGACTGGAAAACAGTGTTTGAGGAAGTTCATAGTATATCGGAAGAACAGCCACTACCAGCTGGGTGTTTTTCTTCTTTCTCAAGGAGAACAGCTTAAGATAATCATAGTTTCTTAGACTGTTTAAGGTTATCTCAAGATTACCGGCGTACTCCGAATAAAGATTACAGATAACGGAGGTCTTTGTATTGGCATCAATACAGACCACGAAGCTCTTCTTATATTTCTGCGCTGAATAAGCATTCTTATAGGTCAAAGAAAGCTTAAGCTGGGATACCGGGAAAATGGTGGGATTATGAAGCTGGATGGAAACAGGAACTACCTCCCCCTTCTTAGCAACATGAATCACGGACACCAAATCCACCTTAAGCCTGCCGTATTGATAGCTGAGCAGGGCAAACAACAGGAAGGGAAGTGCTGCCAAGGTAAGAAAAATAATTCCCATATAATAAGTATTATATAAAATTGATAATAACCCAGTGGCTGCGAAGGCCACCAGATACTTTATTAAATTGCGCAGCATAAAGCCACCTGGCCTTTCTAATACATTGCTAGGATTCCTTTGTTAGGATTCTTGGAGCCTTTACTATACGAAGGATGTCCTCCAGAAGGTTGTCCACCGTGACATTATTAACACGTGCCTTGGGCTTTAAGATCATTCGGTGAGCGGCTACATCCTTGAAGATATATTGCACATCCGAGGGAATCACGTAATCTCTACGATTCAGAAATGCAATTGCTTTAACAATATTCATCATTGCAAGGGAGCCTCTTGGACTAACTCCCAGCTCAATGAGTGGATTCTCTCTGGTCTGCTCTACTAAAAGGGTAATGTACTCATAGATCGAATCGTGGATAAATACCTCCTCCACCAGATTTTGCATCGTTATGATATCCTCCTTCTCCACTACCCTTACTACTTTATCCAGAGGATTGGAATTCTGACGCTCCTTCAAGATGCCTATCTCACTCTTTCTATCCGGATAACCCATGGAAAGTCGGACCATAAACCGATCCAACTGGGATTCGGGAAGCATCTGCGTTCCGATGGAGCCGATGGGATTCTGTGTTGCCATTACGACGAAGGGCTTGGGCACCTCTCTTGTCACGCTATCTACCGTTACCTTGCCTTCCTCCATAACCTCCAAAAGTGCCGATTGCGTTTTGGATGAGGTACGATTGATCTCATCTGCAAGAAACAGATTACACATAATCGCTCCGGGCTTGTATTGATAACCGTCTCCATCCTTATTCAAAAGATGGAAGCCTACCACATCCGTCGGTAGCACATCCGGTGTAAACTGAAGACGATGATGCTCCAATGCCATTGCTTTGGAGAAAGCTAAAGCTAAGGTAGTCTTTCCAACACCGGGATAATCCTCCAGCAGGATATGACCCTTAGCTAAAATAGCAGTAAGTACCTTCTCTATTATAATCCTTTTGCCGATAACCACCTTGTTAACCTCTTCCATGATTTGTATTGCTTTTCCATTATAAGGGACCATGCTTTATCTCCTCCCATCCAATCCGGTTTTATGAGTTCATTATATTTCGTAATAATTTCTCGTTTATTATAACATATATTTACAAGAATTCAATGAACGAAAGCAATAATCCCAGATATTGTTTCTTCTGTTAATAATTCGAATATTTTGTGAACTGTAGGCTTATGTATTGACTTATCCCATAAATCGTATAAAATTATCTTCATGAGAATACTATGGAGGTAGCAAAGGTGAACAAATCAAAAAGAATTAAAAGAGTCGAGACGGAAGTCGGTGTACATGACAAAAAAAAGGATAAGCTTATCAATTCAAAAGCGTTAGCAATCGCGTCCATCGTGTTTGTTGTCATTCTGATCGGTGCATTGGTTTTTGATCAGCTATACAAGAGTACACTGCTTACAATTGATGGTAAGAAATATCATTTAGACGATTTATCTTATTATATTTACAACACGGAATATCAGTATAATTATTATGACCAGATGTTCGGTGGAGGCGGTACTTATTGGAATATGTCCGCCGATGAAAGTGGCAGAACCATGAGAGATATTGCAAAGGAGGAGGCTATCGATACAGCAATATACAACGAGATCCTCTATAGCGAAGCAGTAGCTGAGGGCTATACTCTTACAGAGGAGGAGAAGACCACCATCGAGACGAATGTTACCAGTATGATGGACACAATGTCCCCGGGAACCATTCGAAATGCTGATTTCACCAAGGAATCCCTCACTGAATCCCTTGGTAAGACAACCTTAGTTGCAAGATATCGTCAGGACAAGATTGATGCTCTGGATATTGATGACGAAGGCATTACTGCCGGTATTTCCCGTGAAGAGTACAGACAATATGATATTGAATATCTCTTTGCTTCTAAGAAGACTACGGATGTACAGGGCAATTCCATCGATAAGACCTCAGATGATCAAGCGGCCGCACTAGCCGCACTGAATACTTATTATGATAAAGCAAAGACCACAGAGGATTGGTCCACACTGATCCCTGAGGAAGAGAAGCTGGTAACCTATCGTACGGATAACTTCACCCCTTCCGACACGACCTTTGAGGATGACTTCAAGGCACAGATTATGGCTATGGAGAATGATGCTGTTGGTGAGGTATATGAAACCGATACCGGTTATTATTTGGTTCGTATGATCAACAATAACTCCTCTGAAAGCTATGACACCGCGGTAAATAACGCAATTACTGAGGCTGAAAACGAAGGCTTTAATGAATTATACGATGAAATCCTTACTAAGCATGAATACCTAATCAATGATTCAGCTCTGAAATCCTTAACAATGGGAAACATAACCTTATCCCAATATTAATATAAGGACCTTGTTCCAATGATAATGCCCCGTCTTTATTCATAGGACAAGGGTTGCATAAATCCGTATATTATTTTCCTTTCTTGCAATAATAAAGTTAAGATTAGAGTGTCATGATGACCTAGCCCTATTCACAAAAAAAGGCTTGATACTCCGATCATTTAACACGAGAAAGGAGATAGCTATGGAACAGAATAAAAGCAACAGCAGCACTAAGAACAGCACCTCGAATTCCGGCAAAAACAATTCCGGTAATTCAAGCAAGAATCAATCCGGCGGCTCCATGAAGGATACTACTCATATGCCGGACAATAGACCAGCACGTAGTGGACCCGGAGGATCATAGGAACAAGAGATCATCATACCACAGAAAGCACGCTGTACGAATCTCATAAGTTTGCGTGAACATTCGCATATAAGACAAATTGATATAGCGCCTAAATTCCCATAATGAGGGAAATTAGGCGCTATTTTACAGGCTTATTTACACAGTAGAATTTTTTACATTATGTGATATAATATGTGTATTATATTGCAAAGGAGTAATATTAATGAAGCCGGACAGGCCTCATTAAAATGTATTGTAAAATGCGAATACTTATTATAGGCTGCGGCAAGGTGGGTACTACCCTGGCGGAACAGCTGGATCAAGAAGGCCATGATATCATTGTGATCGATCATAAAGCTACCGCGATACACAATGTAATTGATACTCTCGACGTTTTAGGTGTCGTTGGCAACGGCGCAAGCTATCATGTACAATTGGAGGCCGGTATCGAGACAACGGATATTCTCATCGCTGTAACCGGCTCGGATGAAATCAATATGCTATGCTGTCTGATCGCGAAAAAGGCCAGTCGGTGCCATACCATTGCCCGCGTACGAAACCCTCAGTATAACGAAGAAATTGATTTTATCAAGGATGAGCTTGGCATCTCCATGACGATTAATCCGGAGCTAGAATCAGCCTTAGAGATGGCGCGACTCATTCGACTTCCCTCCGCTATCAAGATTGAAACCTTTGCCAAGGGAAGGGTGGAGCTTTTACAATGTCAGATACCTAGCAACTCCATTCTGAATAATATGCAGATTAAAAGCATTGCGTCCCAGACTCATTGTAAGGTTCTGGTTTGTGCCGTGGAACGGGGCGAGGATATTTTTATCCCCTCCGGTGATTTCATTCTGCAGTCCTTTGATAAGATATCAATCATAACCTTGCAAAAAACAGCACCGGAGTTCTTTACAAAAATCGGACTTCCCCCCTCCCATATCAAAAGTATTATGATTGTCGGCGGAGGAATGATAGCCAGCTACATAGGAAGCCGTTTTGCCGGTACGGATGTTCAGGTAAAGATTGTAGAACAGAGCAGGGAGCGCTGTGAGGAGCTAAGCACAGCATTACCGGACAGCCTCATCATTCATGCCAACGGCTCCGATAATAATGTACTGATCGAGGAGGGCATTGATTCCACCGATGCCTTTGCATCCCTAACGAACCTGGATGAGGAGAATATTCTACTCTCACTATACGCCCATAAGAGATGTAATGCCAAGATATTTACCAAGATAACCAGAGTAACCTTTGATGATATCATTCACGAGATGAATCTGGGAGTTGTACTGAATCCCAAGCTCCTTACTGCGGATCGTATCATCCAGTATGTACGTGCAAAACAGAATTCTTTGGGAAGTAATGTTGAGACCCTATATAAATTAGTCGGAAACAAGGTTGAGGCCATGGAATTTCGAGTGAAAAGCGGTGATAAAAATGTAGGTATCCCGTTGGAGCAGCTAAGAACCAAAGAGAACACCTTAGTCGGCTGTATTAATCGTAAAGGTAAGATCATCATTCCCAATGGTAAGGATAGCTTCCAGGTTGGTGATACGGTTATTATAGTAACTACATCCTTCGGTCTGAATGATCTTAGCGAAATTTTCGAATAGAGGCGCCCTATGAATAAGTCAATTATTTTACATATTATCGGATGGATTCTTACAATTGAAGCTCTGTTTATGGTACTACCCTGTATTGTTGCTATCATCTATCAGGAGCAAAGCGGTTATTCCTTCCTGATCACCATGCTTGTCAGTTTAGTAATCGGTGTTCCCCTTATAGTTATAAAGCCAAAGAGCCATGTCTACTTTGCAAAAGAGGGGTTTATCTCAGTTGCCCTTGG
>JAEYXC010000177.1 GCA_023428655.1 Bacillota bacterium
CAATGCTCGTTACCGAGGATGGAATCGTAATAGCGCTAATATCTACCGTATATGCAAATGCATAGTTCGCAATGCTTTTTACTGTCTTTGGAATACTCACCTTCCCCTTCGCTGTTGTTCCATCAACCAAAATTCCATTGATAATAAGAAGCGGATTGGACTTTATCTTTTTCTCATGCCAAGAAGTCATACGAAATGGATTTGCTCCAATGCTCGTTATTGATTTGGGAATAGTAATGGATGCTAGCTTACTACAATCAAGGAACGCATCATCTCCTATCTGCGTGACTGATTTGGGAATTACTATACTTTTAATATTTTTATTTCCTTCTACTTCGTCTCCTTGTCCGACATTCTTGGTAAATGCATAGGCGCCGATGGCCTTCACCGTCTGTGGAATTTTGATGTTTCCTTTTACTGTACTGCCATCAATAAGGACATGATTAAATATTACCAGTCCATTTTTTTTACGCTGTTCCTTTAACCAAGGAGTATCGGTAAATGCTTTTCTGCTAACCTCTGTAATAACCTTCGACTTGCTATCCTTGGTTATAACAATGTTATTAAGACTGGTACAATTGATAAAAGCACCATCTTCAATACTGGAAATCGAGCTTGGGATTGTTACCGTATTTAGCTTGGTGCAGTCCCCAAAAGCAAGATAAGCAATGTTTTTAACAGCTCCGGTGATTTCAACCTTCGTTAAGTTACTACAATTGCTAAAAGCACCCTTATTAATGTTATCTACCGAACCGGTGATGATGATTGTCTTCAAATTCGTGCAGCCCTCAAAAGCAAAATCGCTAATCTCACCGATTTGTCCTGTTATTGTCAGGGTCGTCAAATTGGTACAATTCTTAAAGGCATTCTCACCTATTCTTTCTACCGAGCCCGCAATTGTCAATGATGTTAAGCTCGTACAGTTTTCAAAGGCACTATCTCCTATATTGGTTACGGAATCAAGAGTACTGATTTTCTCCAAATTAGCACAGTCTGCGAAAGCATATTTTCCGATCTCCTTAATCGAACCAGAAAATATCAGTTCCTTTAAACTCTCTTGTCCTGCGAAGGCATATTCTCCAATGCTTTTTACTGTGTTAGGTAATGATAAGACAAAGGGCTCCATTGTCTTCTTATCATCATTATAATAAAGGGCATAATCACCAATTTGATTCACTATGCTTGGTAGTGTAATATTGCCGCCCTGTGCGTAATAATCGGGACTTTCTCCATAATAATCAACCCATACACCATTGTCCACTACGATACCATTCATCGTATTGATATCACCTGTTATAACACCATTATTTACTATATAATAATTGTCGCCCTCAGCTGCTTTGGCCTGTGGCGAGAACAATACACCGACAATCATTGTGCTCATTGCCAGCAAAAATCTTAACCCTCTTTTGTACATTTCCTACCCCTCCCGATGTTTGTTAAAACGTCACATAGTTGCTAATTTTAACCATTGAATTAAATAGTAGCACAGGCAATTTTATAATGCAACCATTTCGTAGCAAGCCGTATAACATATCTCTTAAAGCTGTTACAGAAAGTATAATACATGATTTTATTTGGGATTTGTTGGCAACCGAATAACCTAATGCTATAATGAAATAGACCCTGTCACTATATAAGGAGAAGAAGCATATGCAACCAAAGATAATCATATTAAGAGGTAATTCGGGTAGCGGAAAAACTACTATCTCAAAGAAATTGCAGAAAAAGCTAGGATATGGCACCTTGCTTATCTCACAAGATGTAGTAAGAAGAGAAATATTATATGTTAAAGACGGCGTAGGCACTAAGGCAATCGACTTAATGATACAGCTTATTATGTATGGCAGAGAAAATTGTGCTTATGTAATATTAGAAGGAATTTTAGATTCAGCCTGGTATCATAAGCTATTCGAGACGATAAAATATGAATTCAATCATGGAATATATGCTTACTATTTTGACCTTTCCTTTGAGGAGACCTTACTTAGGCATAAATTAAAACCTAATGCGAATGATTTTGGGGAAGCAGAGATGAAAATATGGTGGAAGGAAAAAGATTTTATCGATATATTTTCCGAGCAGATTATCCGCGAAGACATGGGAGAGGATGATATTATTGACATGATATTAGATCATGTTGACACATGAATAAATTCGAATTGATTCATCGATGAGAATGCATCCTATTTTTCATAAGGTAAGCTTTGTATTACTTTTGAGCAGAGCATAATCAGCTCTGCTCAAAAGTAATTAAATATAAACGATATGCTGTGAGACCCCCAAATATAGGGCAGTAATTCAATCCTATCGCTATTTCATAAATAACGATGGTCCTGATAGGATATCAAAAACAATGACAGCTGATAAGACAATAAACCGGTATATTGATTTTATCTATTTCTTGCAGTACCCCGTTTCAAAGTCAATGATGTTCTTAAGCTCTCTACCGGTAAGGTAATTCTCGATATTGGTAGCTGCAATCTCAATGATCTTATCCAGTGTCTCAGGTAAATGATAAGCGCCGGATACATGAGGGGTTATAAAAATATTTCTCTCACTCCAGAGGGGATGGCCTGAGGGGAGCGGCTCGGGATCAGTCACATCCAATCCTGCTGCATAGATATTCCCATTTTGCACCGCTGATAACAGAGCCTCTTGATCCACGGCGTTTCCGCGTCCTCCATTTAAGAATATGCCGGTCTTTTTCATTTTAGAGAAAAATTCCGTATTATATACATGATAGGTTGCCGGTGTACTTGGAAGGAAGGAGACAATTACATCGGATCTTGGGATGATTTCATTAATCTCCTCCATCTGGTACAATTCATCCACCTGCTTCGGACACTCCCCTTTCCTTCGTTTCACTCCAATGACATAAGCACCTAGGGCTTTTGCCATTCCTGCAAAGCATAATCCGATATCACCCAAACCGATTACCGTTACCGTGGCATCAGAAATCGAGGTAATGGTGCCATAATCCTTCCATTCTCCGTTCACTTTATCATCCCTGTAAAGATGCAGCTTTTTTTGCAGACACAGCAGCATTCCAAGCATATGCTCCGATACTGTTTTTCCATAGGCTCCGGTGGCATTGGTCAGTATCGTATTGGGTGAAAGTACTCCGGGGAGAATATAGGAGTCTGCCCCTGCGGAATTTAATTGAAGAAGCTCCAAACGATTCGATGCATTAATATAGGATGCCGGTACATTTCCTACTATGATCTCTGAATTCTGTACCATATCCTTGGTTACCTCTGACAATGGTACATATTGAAAGCTACCCTCTGCAATATTTCCCTCTAAACGCTTCTTATGTTGCTCCGTTACCGGCAACGTTACTAAAATTCGTTTCATATCGTCCCTCCTCTTTCTTTCACCTTATTCACTGCGAATATACGCTAAATTCCCTAGTCTCTATTGGTATCATGTTAACATAATGCTCCACCATGGGCAAGTTTATCCTATTTCTGTTTACCATTCTAAAATATTAAGTTATAATACAAATAAATTCCAAAAACATTAGAATTGGAGAATACTACATGACCAATAACATTGAAGATATATTATTACAAGTCCTGCAAACCTTTCAGCATGTTGCAGGAATCGATGCTATCGTTTTAGGCGGCTCCCATGCAACGGGTACCGCTAATAAGAACTCCGATATTGATATCGGAATCTATTATGATGAGACCAGCTTTGACCTCATCACCTTCCGACACTTGGCGGCAACACTCGATGATCAACATCGAAACGACATCATAACCGCACCGGGTGAATGGGGTCCATGGATTAACGGTGGCGGCTGGCTAACCATCAATGGCATCGCTGTCGATCTCCTTTTTCGAAATACCAAAAAGGTAATCTCCGTTATAGATGCATGCATTGACGGAAAAATTACGATTGATTATCAATGCGGTCACCCCTTTGGTTTTGTAAATTCGATTTACATGGGAGAGCTGGCATATTGCAAAATTTTATGCAACAATAACAATTTAATTTTGGACCAGAAAAAGAGATTG
>JAEYXC010000302.1 GCA_023428655.1 Bacillota bacterium
GAGACGGAGACGAGCTCTGGGAATATCCAACCTTTAAACACATCCGATTAGCTCATACTGATGTCTTCATAGTCCTGAAAAAATTCTATGATGACCATCGTCTAACCATACTATACGGTAACCATAATATCTATTTGAAATCAGAACGATATGTCTCCGACAATTATTTTACCTTTTATGATGAATATAAGCAGGAACGCGTCGAGTTATTCAAGGGCTTGGAGCCGCAAGAGGCTCTCGTCTTAAAGGAAAAGAACACCAATCAGGAAATTCTCGTAGTTCATGGCCATCAGGGAGACTTCATGAATGACCAGCTATGGTTTGTTTCCATGCTGCTGATGAGGTATTTCTGGCGTTTTATGCATGTCGTCGGATTTGAGAACCCCTCCAGCCCTGCCCGTAATCTTTACAAACGACATAAGGTGGAGCGCGCATATAAAAAATGGATCCAAAGACATAAGAAAATGCTAATCTGCGGTCACACACACCGTCCGAAATATCCAAAGGACAATGAGCTACCCTACTTTAATACCGGCTGCTGTATCCATACCCGGGGCATTACCGGAATTGAGATTCTTCATGGTAAAATTATTATGGTAGATTGGAGAATCGCCGTGGATGACAACGGCGTGATGAGAATCGTTCGTGTGGTTGTCAGAGGACCGGAGCCTATCGACAAATTTGATTGTATTAAAAATCCTTATTCCGGAAATTGTCAAGCTATCAAGGATGAAGAAGAGTGACGATAACAGTATTATCCTACTGAATCACAGAGTAAAGAGAGACCTCGGAGGGTAAGCTATTCTCGGAGGTGATTATTTTGAAGGTAAGAGACATCATGACGAAAGACATTGCTAGTTTAAGATCGGACGACTCCCTTGAACATGCAGCTCAGCTGATGAAGCAGTATAACTGTGGATCCCTTCCGGTATGTACCCAGGATAAATTGATTGGTATCATTACCGACCGAGATATTACGGTACGCTCCGTAGCAGCCGGAGAGGATATTTCTCATAAAAAAGTCGGGGATGTAATGACAAATGAAGTCGTTTTTGCAAATCCTGAAACCGATGTAAATGACGCCGCCAGAATTATGAGCGATCGACAGATTCGTCGTCTCCCCGTAGTGGAAAACAACAGTCTGATTGGTATCGTTGCTCTGGGTGATATCTCTTTGGAGCCCACCTGCCAAGATTGCGCAGAGGACGCTCTGAAAAACATCTCCAAATCAGGTGCAAGCTTACGATAACAACAAAAATGGGTTGTAGCAAAGCGTAGATTTTGCGTAAGTATGGACACTTGCATCCCATGATACACTGTTTGACGGACACAGAATTGATTTTGCGTGCATGCAAATCAAACGATGTCCGTCAACCTGTGTATGAACAGGAATTAATAGAGCCAGCTCTACAAATATACAAGATACCAAATTAATCCCTTCATATAAAATCACTTCTAAGCATATGTTAACATTATAATTCCTATGATAATAACGTCATTGGTCAGGCTAAAACTCCCTTACAATTGGATTTTTTCCTATATTTTGTTGAAATAATTCATTTTTCTGCTACAATAGAGAAATTAGAGAGTTGCTCGTACCATAGGGAGGTTATTATGAAAAAAATCAAGCTATTGATAAGCCGAAAAAAGAATAAAGGATTATCCATCATATATCTCTTGCTACGTCTGTCTGTAATCCTTGTTATTCTCGATCAAATCAAGAGCAGAAATTATGAGAACATATTTCTATGCATTCTGACCTTAATTTTATTCACGATTCCCAGCTTTATTGAAAAAAGAATCAATATTGATATCCCCGACACCCTGGAGGTGATCATATTGCTGTTTATCTTCTCTGCAGAGATACTTGGCGAGATCAATTCCTACTATTTGATTTTCCCGTATTGGGATACTACCCTGCATACGATTAATGGCTTTCTCGCCGCAGCAATTGGGCTATCACTCATTGATATATTAAATAAAAACGATAAATTTACCATCTCCCTATCCCCTGTCTTTGTGGCCTTGGTGGCCTTTTGCTTCTCCATGACCATCGGCGTGTTATGGGAGCTGTTTGAATTCGCCATGGATCAATTTCTTGGCTATGACATGCAAAAGGATACTTATCTGACCTCCTTTCAATCCGTCCTTCTCAATAAGGAGGGCCTTAATGTACCGGTTAAGGTCAACGTGGAGAGTCTCACTGTAAACGGAGAGCCCTGGAAGGCTTACATCGATTTAGGTCTTATCGATACCATGATCGATCTGTTTGTTAATTTCATTGGCGCGGCTGTTTTTTCTGTTTTTGGATATTTTTACATTAAGCAAAGGGGCAAAGGCAACTTCCTGAAACGATTTATCCCTAAATACAAATCTCAAGCACATCGTATTGAAAAAGACTATCCGAAAAATAAAGAAGAAAATTAAATTTATACCATAAAATATGCCCTTCCTAATATCACCTGTTGATATTAGGAAGGGCATATTTTGTTGTCAGCTACAATCCAAATCCATATTAGTTTAAGAAGATTGCTCAACCATTCGCTGGGCTTTAATTTATCGTAAACTATTTATGATAAAAGGTATTTTCGAGGGGAAGCCTTGTCCGAAAGACTCCATCCTTCTTGTAATAAGCATTCTGGCAGGCAGGTGCTCCCATGACTGCTACGATCTCGCCAATTCCCTTAGCTCCATAAGCCAGCTCCGTTTTGTTCTTCTCAACCAGATGCATCTCAATGGGAGGCATCTGCGTTGCCTTAAAGAGCCCGAGGGTTCCCAGCTTCACCTGGGGGATACCGTTCTTAAGAGGAAAGTCTTCCGTTAACCCATAACCCAAGGCCATGGCCGCTCCTCCCTCAATCTGCCCGGTTAAGGATAATGGATTAATTACATGGCCCACATCATGAGCTGCAACAATCTTAACTACTCTACCCTCCAAATCGAGAATATAAAGCTGCGTTCCATAACCATATGCTACATGGCTAACCGGATTCGGCTTCGGTGATCCCATGGGATCGGATTTAAAATCATATTCTCCCACATATTCCTTCCCCTCAAGCTCCTCCAGCGTTAAGCCGTTATCTAGGTCAGCTTTTAATGCCCTTGCACTGACATGGGCTGCTTCTCCGGCGAATACCGTCTGTCTGGAGGCAGTTGTAGTTCCTGAATTCGGGGTGTACTTGGTATCCGGATGCTCTACTACCATCCTGTCTCTAAGCAGTCCTGTGGTCTCACCAACAATTTGAAGCAGTACCGTCTGTACTCCCTGACCGATGGCACCGGCAGAGGAGCGGATATGAACCCTGCCGTCGATTATCTTTAGGTTACAACGACCCACATCGGGTACGCCGACACCGAGACCGGAATTCTTCATCCCACTGGCAATACCGACATAATAATTGGGATCTGCCTCATACTTCTCAAAGGCCTCCTTCACCGCTTCCAAGGTCTCTGCCATGGCAGTCCCTTCATCTGCAATCTGCCCGTTTGGTAAGGACTGTCCGGGTCGGATTGCATTACGATATCGAATCTCCCATCCGGAGATACCTACCTTTTCTGCTAACAGATTAATCAAGGGCTCCACTACTGCACATGATTGGGTAACCCCAAAGCCACGGAAGGCACCTGCCGGTGGATTATTGGTATAATAAGCATTCCCTTCTACATCTACGTTCTGATAGTTATAGGGTCCGCCGATATGAGTACAGGCTCTTTGCAGCACCGGACCTCCTAAGGAGCCATAGGCTCCGGTATCCGAGGTAAGACGAGCCTGTAAGCCCTGTAATATCCCATTCTCATCACAGCCTATTTTGCAATAGATTTCCATGGCATGACGCTTCGGATGATAATTGATACTTTCCTGGCGACTAAAGGATACCTTAACCGGGCGCTTTGTCAGATAAGCGCAGAGTGCTGCCTGATGCTGAACACTCATATCCTCCTTGCCTCCAAAGCCACCACCTACCGTTGCACTCTGGATACGAATCTTCTCCTGGGGAATGCCGAGATATGCACTGATCTCATGATATTCATCATAGACACCCTGGCCACCGGTAATTACAAAAATACCATCTCCGTCAGGCATGGCAACTGCTGTCTCCGGTTCCATAAAGGCATGTTCGGTCGGTGGTAGAGTAAAGGTTGCTTCTGCTATATATGTAGCGCGTTCCAAAGCTCCCAGAGCATCCCCTCGTTTTACCTCCTGATGACTGAATAGATTACTATCCGGCTTCACCAGCTTTCCGAACAACATATACCCTTCCCCATGTATCAAAGGAGCATCGGGAGCTGCTGCTTCCGTCGGATTAGTAATCGGCGTAAGCTCCTCATATTCCACCTCAACCGCCTTTACCGCCTCAATGGCCTGCTCCCTGGTCTCGGCAACCACCATAGCAAGGGTATCACCACAGCATTTGGTTTCTTCACCAACGGCTATCATTCCGGGCCAGTCCTTCGCTAGGTGACCGATGTATCTGCTTCCCGGGATATCCTTTGCCGTATAGACGGCCACTACACCGGGCATAGAGAGTGCTTTCTCAATATGAATAGCCAGAATCCTCGCTCTGGCAAATTTACTGAAGACGTTCTTCCCATATAACATTCCATCGTAATAATAATCATCCGCATACATAGCGGTACCAAGGGTCTTTGGAATGGCATCGACACGATGAACCTTCTCACCAACCTTAACAACCTGCTCCACCTCAGGGACCGGGGTACCCTCTCGGAGCATTTTTGCTGCCAGAAGAATGGCTTCTTCAATCTTGGTATAGCCGGTACAACGGCAGATATTATTTCGAATGGCATACTTCACTTCTTCCGCGGTGGGGTCTGGTTTTTGGTCGATCAGACATTTCCCGCATACCACCATACCCGGGATGCAGAAACCACATTGTACGGCTCCTGTCTGAGCAAAGGCATATCCGAATACTTCCCTTTCCCTCTCGGTAAAGCCCTCAATGGTCTGTATCCTCTTACCTGCAAGCTTAGACAGCCTCTGTACACAGGAGCGTGAGGTCTTCCCATCAATAATTACCGTACAGGTACCACAAGCTCCCTCCTTACAGCCATTTTTTACCGACGTTATTTTCAGCTCATCCCTAAGAAAGTCCATTAACGGGACATCCTTTTCGGACTGATATAACTTATCATTAATAATTACCGAATACATGTCTGATACCCCTTTCTATCACCGCTTCGAAATTGATCCTTATCTCTATATGAAATGACATTAGTTGCCTTTGGTATCAATATCAATTAACTCCTTCTCCTCCTGAACCCTTACCAACTCTACATCCTCCATGTGTCGATGGATTAGCTTCTTCCCTCCGATATCCTGAGTTAAAGCAAATAGCTCCTGAAAGTATTTTCTTCCAAAAATACATGGATTACCGATTACCTCCTGATAAGCCAGCGCTGCAATACCTTTATCCGTAGAGGAGAACACCTTAAGCAGCTTCTCAATGGAAGAGCTCTTAAGATATGGCTGGTCACACACTCCGAACATCACCCCCGCTAAGGAGGGCTCCTTTTCCAGTGCCGCCTTCAGCCCAAGGTGTATGGAATGTGAGATCCCAAGCTCCGGCTGCTGGTTGATCACTGCTTCAAAGCCATATTCCGACGCACAATCTATGATCTCTTCATATTGTGTTACGATTATCCTCAGTTCTTGGGGAAGCGGATTCATTCGCTCCAGGATATGCTGGTACATCTTCTTACCCTCAATCAGATCCAAAAGCTTGATCCCTTTGTACCGGGTGCTGTTACCCGCAGCCAGAAGAACTATTCCCAGGTTCTCTCTGTTAATTGTCTTCCCCTCCTCTTGTGTTAATCCTTCTTCAGACTATAAATCTGACTGAGCATCATCTGCTTACACTGTGCAAAGTATCCCTCAATATCAAACTCCTCTTTATTAATCAGATATTGAATCGTAGCACCCTGCAGGAGTGAGACTAAGGTATAAGGAAGAAGCTCCCTGCTCCTTTCATCCAACCACGGACAATAGGTTCCCAATACTTCCCTTATTTCCCGTCTCCATTTCATATAAGATTCATTGAATTTCTCATGAATCTCGTGATTGCTTTTGCTCTGTACCCAAAAATCAATTTCTGCAAAATCGTATTTATGCTTGGTTAAAATAAGTCTTTTCTTCTGGTTAATAAATACATCCAGCTGGCTTTCGAGTGTATCCTTACTATGTTTTTTTTCTTTCCTTCTGGCATCATAGCACTCTTCGAAAATATACTCCTGAAGAGCTCCCATCAGCTCATTTTTGGTTTTATAGTAATAATGAACATTGGATTGAACCATCTTCGCGCGATCGGCAATCAGGTGCATTCTGGTACCGGCTATAGTCTGCTTATTAACCACATCCAGAGCAGCGTTCATAATACGTTTATTCTGCTCCTTACTGATCTCCAG
>JAEYXC010000448.1 GCA_023428655.1 Bacillota bacterium
CCATATTTCCTGACACAGTCAGCCTTTTTTCAATTTCCTTTACCGTTCCAGAAACCGAGCTGATCACATGAGCGGAAATAAAACCGCCCGCTTCCGCGATCCTTTGTCCTACGAGAACCTTGTCCCCCTTAGCGACAATCGGTTTTGCAGGAGCGCCTAAATGCTGGACCATTGGAAATACAAGTTCACCTTTAGGTAATAGTACCGTAGTGGGCTTATCCATTGTTAGATCTTTACCATCATATGTATGGATTCCACCCGGGAATGTTAGCCTACCCATAAAACCTTTTCCTTCTTTCATTTTATATTTGTAATTTTTAAACAGGACTGCTTTCATGTCTGAAGTTTACTTTTCAACCCATGGGGTTTCATCCATAAATGTACACTCCTGTTAAATAAAAAACTAAGTTTGTTAAGCATAAAACAATGACTTTATCCTTAAACGCACAAAAAATATTATAGCACATACCTACTTATTTTGACAGAATAGTTATTTAATTAACAATAAAAATAATGCCTCCCATTTTGGGCAGGCATCTTTGGTAGTGTATGGCTTGCTTATGGTCCCATTATACCCCCTCCCCAACCTCCTCGCAATATGGAGTTAATGGCTATTTTTTTGGCAGAAGTTATAGAAAAAGAGACCATCCTAACGGATAATCTCTTTGACTTATTATTTTCATTTTACAATACATATGCAATGGCTTACCCATCACATTAATAAGCCGAGTTATATCTCGTCTTATGAAGGTATTTTTCCTTTGTTGCCAGACCACCTCTGATATGGCGCTCTGACTTATTGAGGTCCAAGACTACCCTGGCTCTTTCAGCAAGGGAGGGGTTGATCTGCCCAAGACGTTCTGTTACGTCTTTATGCACCGATGCTACAATTTGGAGTGGAGAGCCTCCCTACTTGAACCAAAACCGCTAAGAAGCTTCATATGTATTTTAACACTCCCATCGGGATGAACCTCGATAAAATCGATGATTTTCTTTAGCATCTGGTTCGTAAACAAATCCGCTGACAGAGTGTCATCGATATCCTTAAACAGCTTACTTAAAAGAGCATTCAGATTATTCTCCAAATCAGTGGTATTATCCCAGTACTGCAGATCCGATTCCAGCTTTTCTATTTTTGACTTTACCTCCTTCGATCTTTTCTCAAACTCCTCCAGGCTAATCAAGCCCTTTTCGCACATGGATATTTGGCGTTCATATTTTACCTTAAGCTCTGCCAATTCCCTCTCACTGCTTTTCTTAGAGGTCTTTGAAAGACCCTTCTGAGTATAGAGCCTTCGAAATTCCTCCATGGTCCATTTCACCATCTCAGTTCGATGACGGTACAACTCACACAGGTAATTCTTAATGGCCAGGAGTAAATCCTCCTCCTTCACATACTTTGTATTCGAGCAGGCTTCAACACCATAATAATTTCTCTGATTGCAGCCCCAGCTTACCGACCTGCTTTTATTCCGAACCTGCAAGCGACGAAAGGAGCCTCCACATACATTGCATTTAATCAGGGTACTGAAGGGGTATTTATTACTATGGCGTTCCTTATTATTCACAAAGGCATCCTTTCGGCTGCCAAGAATTCTTTGGGCTTCCTCATAGACATCCACACTGATAATTGCAAGCTCCGGTCTCTCAACAACAAACCAATTTTCCTCGGAGATATTTTTCCTGTCATAGGAGTATATTTCAACCATTTCCTGTTTTCCGTTGATAATCCTTCCTATATATATAGGGTTTTTGAGAATTCGTGCAACAGAGCTCTGTTGCCACTTAGCTCCCTTCTTCGTTGTGACCCCCTCTTCATTCAAAATATTAGCAATGGAGCTGCAGCCATAGCCTCCTTGAAGGTAATAATGAAATATCCTTCTTACAACCTCGGCCTCCTTCTCATTAATAAACAAGTTATAATAATCTCCGCTGACCTTATCGTAGCCATAAACGATATTGGGCACCTTCCCCTTTTCCATATTAAGCTTTTTACCAAACTTCACCCTCTTACTCATGTTTTCACTTTCCTGCTGTGCAATCAAACCCATAATCCCCAGTACAAATTCATCATCGGTTAAGTTCGGTTGATTGATAAATATGACCTTGTGGATATGCCTTTTTAGAAAGCGGATGGTTTCAATACTATCAATGATATTACGAGCCAGTCTGCTAATATCCTTAACTAACAGATAATCAAACCGCTTCTCCTCGGCATCTCTAAGCATCTGTAAAAAGGCTTTTCGATTGTTCTTCTTCGTACCGCTTAAACCTTCATCGGAATAGATCTGTATCAACTCATATTCCTGCTGCTGACAGTATCCTCTAAAAAATTCCTCCTGAGCCGCCAGGGAATTCAGTTGGTCCTCCTTATCCGTCGAAACCCTGCAATAAGCCACTGCCCTAATCATAATTCTTCTCCCTCCCGAATAAGATGAGGCTACTACATATCAATACTAAGGTATGGATGGTTATGAGATAATTCCTGCTGGTGGCTTTTGTTATGAATATTGCTATTATGTAATTGAACCTGTTCAAACAATGCAGCTGCAATAATCTTTGGTATAAGCTGTACCTTCAGGGCTTCTTCATTTTCATCAATGATTGTAATATTACTGATTTGCATGTCCATATCATCACCTCTTCACTTCTTGGTCTAGTATATGAAGCACCTTATCATAATTATTACAGGAACCGATACATAATGTAGACCTATCAAGAAAGGGTCAAAACAGAAAGTGGACAATAAAAAAGCAAAAACTAAGTTATACTAAGTTTTTGCTTTTTATGATTCCCTCGTTGCACTACCGAATTCTTAAGAAAAGGGTGGTATATACTTTTAAACCTCTTCCACTTATGGAGGACATGATTATCTCCCTAAATATCCTGTCTTACCTGTCAAATCAAAACATCCCATATCGTTCAACCTCCATACTATTGAAAAATACTTTAACTACACCCTTCCTTGGTGCTATCAATAAATTATAACCCCTTTATACCTCCTATGAAAGTAAAAAAAGCGTTACTTTCGGCTCTTCTGCATCTGTATGTACCAGGTTTACAGTTCGGAACAAACTCCACGAATTAAACAAAGATATCTCTCGCTAGTAAGCATCCCTATTTTTAAACAAAACCTTGATTACTGTCTTGAATATGATCTTAAAATCCAATAGGATATCCCATTTATCAATGTAAATCGTATCCAGACGAACCACCTCTTCGAATTCGGTAATTTGGCTTCTTCCACTTACCTGCCACATTCCGGTGATACCGGGTTTAATACTAACTCTCCTCCAAAACTTTCTCTCATACTTATTCACTTCGTCCAGTGTCGGAGGTCGTGTTCCCACCAGGCTCATGTCACCCAACAGAACATTAAAAAACTGTGGCAGCTCATCGATGCTTGTCTTTCTTATGAATTTACCAACCTTAGTAATACGAGGATCATCCTTCATCTTAAACATGAAGTCGTTTTTCATTTCGTTTAGCTTCATTAGCTCCTTTTTACGCTCTTCCGCATCCGTGTACATGCTGCGGAATTTGTAAATATGGAATTGTCGGCCATTCTGACCCACCCGTATCTGCTTAAAAAACACCGGTCCCTTTCGATCCTCTGCCTTGATTGCAATAGCTGTTACTAACATAAGGGGAGCGAATAGGATAATACCCACAATACTACCTACTACATCCATGGCTCTTTTAATTGCTCTGGAAACACTGTTTAAAACCACCGTGTGATAGGTAAGTACGGGATAATTACCGATACTGCTGACATAACTATGTGCATCGATCGAATAATAGAAGTCAAAGATCAATCCCACAGTAACCCCCATCTCCAGGCATATTTCAATATAAGGCTTATAATACAATTCAAGACTTTTATGATCCATGATATAAACATAATCGATGGCATTATCATGAATGATATTCTCTAATTCGTCAATGGTTCCGAGATAACCCTCTGTCTCAC
>JAEYXC010000403.1 GCA_023428655.1 Bacillota bacterium
CGAAATCCATTGGCGTAGGTCAATATCAGCATGATATGAATCAGAAGAAGCTTGGCGAGGTACTCTCCGGTGTCGTAGAAGACTGTGTAAATAAGGTTGGAGTTGATTTAAATACCGCTTCCGTATCGTTGCTGGAGCATGTATCCGGTGTCAGTAAGGTGATTGCTAAAAATATTGTAGCATATCGTGAAGCGAACGGACGCTTTCGAAGCAGAGCCGAGCTCTTAAAGGTCGCGAAGCTTGGACCGAAAGCATTCGAGCAGTGTGCCGGTTTTATGAGAATTGCAGATGGGGATAACCCGCTGGATGCGACCGGAGTTCATCCTGAATCCTATGAGGCTACCCAGGCTCTTCTTACCAAGCTTGGACTTAATTTGCAGGATGTGAAGGAGCTTCAAGCGAAAGCCATGAAGCAGAAGGTGGCGGAACCGGTTAAGAAGACTGAACCAAAACAGGAGAGAAAACCAAAGACCATTACCGTAAAGACCCAGGACACAATCTTTGGTAAAGCATTGGCAGCAGCGGTAGGGAATGGTGGAATTGCAGTTGCAGATCCCTCTCCTAAGAATAAGCCCGATGATAGTACGAAGGAAGAAGAGATCATTACCATAGGAAAGAAGATTAAGGATAAGCACAAGCTGGCAGCAGAGCTTGGGGTCGGTGAGATTACCCTAACTGATATTATCAAGGAGCTGGAAAAACCGGGCAGGGACCCCAGGGATGAGATGCCCAAGCCTATTCTTCGTACGGATGTACTTGAGATCAAGGATCTGACTGAGGGTATGATCTTAAAGGGAACGGTCCGTAATGTAATTGACTTCGGTGCCTTTGTAGATATCGGCGTCCATCAGGACGGCTTGGTTCATATCTCCCAGCTATCGGATAAGAAATTTGTAAAGCACCCCCTGGACGTAGTCAGTGTCGGTGATATTGTTGATGTTAAAGTAATCGGGGTGGATGTGGCTAAGAAGAGAATTCAATTATCCATGAAGCTGCAATAATAATCACTTATAAAATTCCAAAGACTGTGTATTGACAAAGGAACGGTACTGTTGTAATATGATGTTGTAAATAGAATAAAGGTAAATTCTTCGGGGCAGGGTGAAATTCCCGACCGGCGGTATAGTCCGCGACTCGTTAAGCACTGTTTATTGTGATTAATGATTGATTTGGTGAAATTCCAAAACCGACAGTAAAGTCTGGATGAGAGAAGAGAACAGAGTTTAATGTGATGATGATTCGCCCCGATTTTAACATGTTTAAAATCGGGGTATTTTTATTTTTATAGAATTACACTCTATAATATAGTAAAGGCGGACAGATCCTTTCATTATTCTCTGCATCACCCAGAATTTTTCCTTTCCATTAAAAAGGAGAGATATTATGAAATCAAATGTAGTAACAAATCAAAAAAGCAGCTTATTTTCAACGAAACAATTAGTAACCATCGGTCTATTATCGGCACTTGCATATGTGCTGATGCTGATACACCTTCCTTTCAAATATCTGGGATTCTTGGAGTTCGAATTCAGTGATATCCCTGCAGTCATCGCAGCTCTGGCCTATGGTCCCGTTGCCGGAGTGGTGGTAGAATTGATTAAGAATTTAGTGAAGGCATTGACCGCATCCACGACCGGTATGGTTGGAGAATTAGCAAACTTCTTGATTAGTAGTGCATTTATTATTCCCGTGGGTATTCTACATAAGATGCGTAAAGCAAAGAATAGTAAATCTATGAACAATAATGCTACCGGTGTTAAGTCCAGGGATGGTCTTTATACGATATTTATCTTTGCCATAGGAACCATAGCCATGGCATCGGCTGGAGCTTTATTGAATTATTTTGTTATGTTACCCTTATATGCAAAGCTGTTTGGTGGTATGGATGTTATTGTAGGGATTGCTTCCGCCAATGTGTCTGCAGTTAAGGATCTGGCGAGTTTAGTTATAATCGGTATTACACCGTTTAATATCGTGAAGGGGATTTATATCTCTATCATTGGATATTACACCTACCGCTTTTTAAAAGGCAGTATATTACAGTAAATAGAAATAAGCAAAAGGCAAGGACAACAGTCCTTGCCTTTCTTTTCTGAACCTGTTAAGAACCAAACGATTCCATTTTTTCGGCAGGTTTCTGCAAGGAAGAGCAAAGCCTTTTTCCAATCACCTTTTTCAAACATCAGGGGGGCAAGGTGTTCAAAATTATACATTAGCTTATCAACCTTTTGAAAATCACCGGTATATTCTTTTGCATAAAAATCACCATCCTCGTGATAAAATGCTCCTTTAACTGCTTCTGCATGTTCACCTGGATTATATATTAATAGCTTTAATATACCGTCCTCATATACACTTTTTGCTTCCATCTGTTCCTCCGGATAATCATGTTTGTTACGGAGTTGCCTTTATTGATTAATTTTTTTTACGGGACGTGCTTCGATGTAACCGCGATAGCCCATAGGAGCCAGCTGAAAACGAGGAGCTGCTTCCGGATCCCATTCGTAGCCATAGATCTGCGGGTTAAAACGGTTAATATATTCCCAGGTTTCTGTAACTGCTTCGCCGAAATTCTCATCATCATAGGGTTCGCCCTGGAATACCATCATGGTACACGGGGGTAATTCCATTAATTCATAACCCTCCGGAACCAGATTGGAATAATCAAGGGGTACCTCGACACCTTGAACATATTGAGAGGTTCCGGGAGTAATCAAATGCTTTGGAAGCCACATACCAATCGGCTCATAGAGTGCTTCCTTTACACTGGTGAGCATAGCCCAGATATCACAGCCCACTTCCTCGCAGTATGCGAAGTACTCCTCTGCTTTATACCCTCGTTTTAATAGTACCTTTCTAGCTGGACGCTCGATCACCTGAACAAATATGGATTTTGTCTTGCTTTCATTACTCATCTTTCTTGCCTCCTTATGAAATGCTTGGTAGGTGGTAAAAACCTTTTCCGGCAAAAACAGCTGGATTGGTGGGGTAGTCTTACTGTACTTGTGCGGTGAGAATCCGAATTCCTTTGAGAAAGCTCGTGTGAAGCCTTCATGAGAATCAAACACAAAATCAAGGGCTACATCGAGAATTTTCGGGTTATTATCACGAAGCTGCAGTGCGGCCTTTGTCAGGCGCAAGGCTCTAAGATAATCGAAGGGTGTCTTACCGGTTACCTCCTTAAAGATTCTGGACATGTGCCAGGGGGAATACCCGACCGTCTCAGCCAGCTCCTTTAAGGTTATACTTTTGTATAGGTTATTTTCCATATAGATCTGTAGAGTCTGTACTGTTTTATAGGTTTCTATATTGCTCATGTTTTCACCGCCTGTATAGATAGGATAACTTAGATGATTAATAAATTCTTGATCTCAATTGCTATGATTTTATTATAATACAAATTATATTTATTGTAACATAAGAAGCTTCGACAACAAACAAAGGAATTCGCTGTTGGAGTATCTTCGTCTTATATATTTGAAAAGGCACTTCCCCTATCTAACAAAAGGGATGGAAGTTAAAGTTTCCATTCATATGACCTTTATTTCGTGGGGTGCTATTAATTTGCTCTATCTTTTTTTGTACATATCTGCTATAATGATGCCGTTTAGAGAGATGTTTTGTTATGGAAAGGCATGGATACCAGCATGATAATAGATAGCTACAGTACACAGGATACGTACCAATTCGGATTCCGACTGGGTTCTGATGCAAAGAAGGGCGATATATACTGCCTGAGCGGTGATCTTGGGGTCGGAAAGACAGTCTTTACCCAAGGCTTTGCCAAAGGGCTTGGTATAGAGGATGCGGTGAATAGTCCGACCTTCACAATTATACAGGAGTATGAAGGGGGGAGACTTCCCTTTTATCATTTTGACGTATACCGGATCGCTGATATCGAGGAGATGGAGGAAATCGGTTATGAGGACTATTTTTATGGAAATGGGGTCTGTCTGATTGAATGGGCAGAATTGATTGAGGAGCTTTTACCAAAGGAGCGTACAGTCATCTCCATCTCTAAAAAGCTGGAGAAGGGGTTTGATTACCGAGAAATCACCATGGAATAGGATAGAAGAGGAGGCAATGTCTCGTTAGGATGGAGACATAAGCAGTATGAAAATATTAGCACTGGACAGTTCGGGCTTAGTAGCCTCGGTTGCGATTGTAACAGAAGATGCTATGCTTGCAGAATATACAGTTAATTATAAGAAGACACACTCACAGACACTTCTTCCAATGCTGAATGAGATTGTGAAGATGGTAGAAATCAATATGGATGAGGTCGATGCGATTGCGGTGGCAGCAGGACCGGGCTCCTTTACTGGTCTTCGTATTGGAAGCGCTACTGCGAAAGGGCTGGGATTAGCCTTAAATAAGCCCGTGGTAGCAGTTGGTACCTTGGATGGACTTGCATATAATCTATGTGGTGCGACGCAACTAATTTGTCCGATTATGGATGCAAGAAGAAATCAGGTATACACAGGTATATATAACTGCTCAGAGAATCAGCTCAGGGTTGTAAAGGAGCAGTCAGCGATGGCTGTGGACGAGCTGATCGAGGAGATTAATGCACTAGGGAAAGAGGTTATTTTCCTGGGAGACGGTACGGCAGTCTATAGTGAGATAATCGCCGCAAACATCAAAGTACCCTATTCCTTCGCACCGGTGCATCTATCAAGGCAAAGAGCAGGAGCAATCGGAGCTCTTGGCATGGAATTGTTTAAGAAGGAACAGTATGAGACGGCAGCCATGCATGAACCGATCTATCTGCGGGTGTCCCAGGCAGAAAGGGAAAGGGCGGAACGACTTAGTCAGCAAGAATAAGCTATTCCGGCTTATATATGACAATTGCATCGGAGGTAATCGGTATGGAGATACGAAAAATGACCGAAGCGGATTTACCCGAGGTCTGTGCGATAGAGAATGAAACCTTTTCAGATCCCTGGAGTGATGAAGATTTTAGGAATTCATTGCTGGATGAAAAAAATGATTACCTGGTAGCTGTTATTGATGGCATTGTAGTGGGTTATTGTGGTTTCTGGGGCGTGGCAGGGGAAGGAGATATCTTCAATGTTGCCGTGAGGAAGGAATACCGTAGGCAAAAGGTTGGAGAAACTATGCTGAAGGCTTTGATAGAGAAGGGAATAGCTAGGGGTATCACCTCCTTTACCCTGGAAGTACGTTACTCCAATGAGGCAGCAATCAGACTATATGAAGCGTTGGGTTTTGAGAGAGCAGGTATTCGTAAGGAGTTCTATACCAAGCCCAAAGAGGATGCTGTCATTATGTGGTTGAATACAATACAACAATTCCCACTGTAAAAAAGCATCATTTCATATTATAATAGTCCTAAGAGCGATGCATACATCATATCAGGAGGGGAAAATCGTGAAAAGGGCAAATATAGTTAATAAGAGCGGAGATCATCCGATTAATTGCAATTCTTGCGGTAAGATTTTAAAGGTTGAGAATGGGATCCTGAAGGAGGATGCATTTGAGGCCACTAAGGAATGGGGATACTTTTCAAGCAGAGATATGGAAGTACACCATTTTAATCTATGTGAGGAATGCTATAATAAGATAACCTCGGAATTTACAATTCCGGTTGAGGTTGGCAAAAAGCTCGAGGTATTATAAATTGGACATGCTATAATATAGTAAGAAGAACGAGAATGATGCGGATGGAACAAGCTATGATGAAATTTATCATAGCTTTTTTTGCGCAGGTCAATACGTATAACAACAATTATCTGGACAAAAGACGAAACATACTGTTAAAATACATGTATATAAAGTGGATTTCTGAAAAGCATAATCCATACAGCGAAAAAAGTCACTATGCTTCTTCTTCCTATATTAATATTAGTAGGAGTTGTTTATTTTTATAAGGGAAGAGAAAACTATGATAAATGGATATAGAAAGGTAAAAGAATGTTAGATGTTTGTTTGTTAGGAACCAGCGGAATGATGCCACTGCCCGGAAGATGGCTGACAGCGCTGATGATGAGATATAATGGAAGTAGCTTGTTAATTGATTGTGGTGAGGGTACTCAGATTACAATCAGAGAAAAGGGCTGGAGTTTTCACTCGATTGATACCATATGCTTTACACATTATCATGGGGATCATATCAGCGGGTTACCCGGCTTGTTATTATCCATGGGAAATGCGGACCGCAGAGAGCCGGTGACCTTAATCGGGCCGCGTGGCTTGGAGCGTGTCGTGAATGCTCTGCGAGTTATAGCTCCGGAGCTTCCTTTTCAGCTGAATTTTATTGAGCTTACCTCTCAGGAGGAGACGATTACCCTGAATGGATATCAGATCGTGGCATTTCAAGTAAAGCATAATGTAATCTGCTATGGCTATAGCATTCATATTAAGCGTGGTGGTAGATTCTATACAGAGAGAGCACTTGAGAACAAGGTGCCTCAGAAATACTGGAACCGACTGCAAAAAGGGGATACCATTACCGATGGAGAGATTACCTATACACCCGATATGGTAATAGGGCCGGAACGTAGGGGTATTAAGGTTACTTATTGCACGGATTCAAGACCGCTGAAGGCGATTTCGGATCACGCATATCAATCGGATCTGTTCATTTGTGAGGGTATGTACGGTGAACAGGATAAGGAAACAAAGGCCAAGGAATATAAGCATATGACCTTCCGTGAGGCTGCAAAGCTGGCAAAGACAGCAGAGGTACAGGAGCTATGGCTGACGCATTATAGCCCCTCGCTGACACGTCCCGAGGATTATCTGGAGGAAGCTCGTAGCATATTCTCGAATACAAAGGTAGGCAAGGATCGTAAAAGTATAACGCTGGAATTTGATAAGAACGAATGATAACAATATTCGTAAGGAGGATACTATATGCATAAAGCAAGAAATCGTACGATGGCTACCGTGGTAACTATGTTAGTAATAGCAATCGCAATTTTATCCTTTTATTTTTATTGGATGTTCCGCATTAAGCCTCTGGAGGATAATGCAGAGGAGGAAATGTCTGAGGTACAGAAGCTTATCAATAAGGACCTTGATATTTTTTATCCCGAGACACCCAGAGAAATTACTAAGCTCTTTGGAAGTATGATGAAAAATCTATATGATAATATATCGGACGAAGAGGTAGAGGCTCTTGCACTTAAGGTAAGAGAATTGTATGATGAAGATTTTCTTGCTGTTAACCCGCAGGAGACCTATCTTAGAAATCTCTATTCCGATATCGCCTCATGGAAAAAAGTAAACCGTAGAATTTCGGCTTATCATCTTGTGAATGAGAAGGAGGAGCAGCAGGAACAGCTGGAGGGCGTTGAGTACGCAATCACCTATCTTTCCTTTACGATACAGGAAAACGGTAAGTTTACTGAGACCTGGAAGATAATGCTGAGGCAGAATAAGGACAAAAAGTGGAAGATACTTGGCTGGCAGGTCGTTCCCGTGGAACTACCGACAGAGTAAGGAAAGGGTGAATACATAGGTTCATCTTGTCTGGATTGGAGAAGAAATGACAAAAGATGTTTTAATACTGGCAATAGAGACCTCCTGCGATGAAACAGCGGCAGCCGTCGTAAGAAACGGCAGAGAGGTGCTCTCTAATGTTATATACTCACAAATTGAATTACACAAGCTATACGGAGGAGTTGTCCCGGAGATAGCGTCAAGAAAGCATATTGAGAAGATCAATCAGGTAATCGAGGAAGCGCTGACGGTAGCGAAGGTAACGCTACAAGAGATTGATGCAATCGGGGTGACTTACGGCCCCGGTCTGGTTGGAGCTTTGTTGGTCGGAGTAGCGGAAGCGAAAGCAATCAGCTTTGCGACAGGCAAGCCTTTGGTTGGTGTGCATCATATTGAAGGGCATGTATCCGCGAATTATATCGATAATAAGGAGCTGGAGCCTCCGTTCCTGTGTCTTATTGTATCCGGAGGACACAGTCATCTGGTTCTTGTAAAGAATTATGGAGAGTACGAAATTATTGGAAGAACGAGGGACGATGCAGCCGGTGAAGCCTTTGATAAGGTGGCTAGAGCAATTGGACTAGGCTATCCCGGTGGACCGAAGATTGATAAGCTATCTAAGGAAGGGAATAAATCTGCCATTGCCTTTCCCAGGGCACAGATTGAAGGGGCACCTTATGACTTTAGCTTCAGTGGGCTTAAATCAGCCGTACTGAATCACATCAATTCCTGTGAAATGAAGAAGGAGGAGATTAATCGTGCGGATATTGCTGCTTCCTTTCAAGAAGCGGTGATTGATGTACTGGTCACGAAGACGATGCAGGCAGCAAAGGATTATGGAATGCAGCAGGTTGCTATTGCAGGCGGAGTGGCGGCTAATTCATCGTTACTCGATGCAATGAGCAGGGCATGTGCGGATGGTAATCGAACGTTCTATCATCCCTCCAAGGTACTATGTACGGATAATGCAGCGATGATCGGTGCTGCTGCTTATTATGACTATATCCGTGGAGTGAGAGCTGGTCTGGAGTTAAATGCAGTACCAAATCTTAAAATCGGTGAACGGTAGAATAGAAACGCTAAACTTTAATTACTGATACACTCAGGGGCTGTTGCGGAATTTATTCAACAGCCCCTGTTTGACGAATTGTGGAGGATCTAATGAACAAAATAACTGCAATTGTTCTGGCAGCAGGGCAGGGGAAACGTATGAATACCACAGTCGCAAAGCAATTCTTACTATTGCGGGATAAGCCGGTGCTTTATTATAGTCTGGAGGCTTTTGAACAAAGTAACGTTGATGAGATTATTCTGGTTACCGGTGAGGGCATGGTTGAATACTGTAAGAAGGAAATTGTTGAGCGATATCATATTAATAAAGTGACAAGGGTGATCGAAGGCGGTAAAGAACGATATGATTCTGTCTACCAGGGTTTAATCAATGCCGGTACCTCGGATTATGTTCTCATTCATGATGGGGCCAGACCCTTTATAACCGTCGGGCTAATCAATGATATCATAACATCGGTTAAGGAATGCAGGGCTTGTATTGTCGGTATGCCGGTCAAGGAAACCATCAAGGTGGTGGATGATAAGGGAATGATTATTAACACACCGGACCGAAATTCATTGTGGGGAGCCCAGACACCCCAAGCCTTCGAATATGCTTCCTTATTACAGGTCTATGAAAGCTTCTATCAGAACAAGGATGCGATGCAGGTTGTAGTAACGGATGATGCAATGTTATATGAGAGCTACGGTAACTATCCCGTGAAGTTGTTACCGGGAGATTATAGGAACATAAAAATTACTACGCCGGATGACCTGATATTAGCGGAACGGATTCTGACATCAATGGATGATAAGAATTATGATGGGGATAATGCCTCCTGCTAAGGTTTGATGCCTATGTGGCTTACCATTAATGCATGTTATTGTTTGAAAAGAATTAAAAAAAGAAACAATTTCTTTCACGAATAAAAGAAAACCTCTTGACACAAGCTATTTGAGGTGATACAATAGCTAAGCGACGTTTGGAGAGCACATATGGAGAGATGCCCGAGCGGCTTAAGGGGCT
>JAEYXC010000104.1 GCA_023428655.1 Bacillota bacterium
TTTCCGGACTTACCTTGGCTACGCGTTCTGCCATTGAAGGAGGATTGCCAGAGATTGAAGCCTATAATCTAAGTGATGTTTATGCCCAAAAGGCGGATATCAGTAAGAAAATAGAGGAGATATTACAATTATTTGCGGTAGCATATTATGATTTTGCAAAGCGGGTACAGGTTGTCAGGAAACGAAAAGCGTATTCCTATCCGATTTCTATATGTATCTCCTATATCTTAGATCATTTGCATTATCCGATTACCCTGTCCGATCTGGCAAAGGTATGCATGCTGACACCGCAGTATTTGTCAGCATTATTTCATAAGGAAACAGGATTTACGATTAGCCAATATATTATGAAGGAAAAGCTGGATACAGCCAAGCAGCTACTGACCTATTCCGAACACACGCTTCAGGAGATAGCTTCCTTCCTCGGCTTTTGTTCTCATTCCAGCTTTAGTACACATTTTCGTAAAAACTATGGCATTACCCCGAGAGAATATAGAAACAGCTCCAGAACGTATCATCCGGAGCTGCACTAAATGGTTTCGCAATGGCCTGCGAGTTAGAAGCTCATTAGGACCTTTGAGGCAAGGCAAGGGTCACTTATGTCTTCTAATATGATATAATCTAATCTTTCCTAACCGAACGAACATAGAGCAGATATTTCTATGTTTGTCGTGACGAAAACGAAACGATAAGCTGTTCTTCCCAATAAAAACAAATGATTAAGGAGGTTAGTGACGACGGGAAGGACATAGGATATCATCCTCTTATGCTTCGTAAGAAATACTATGTATTGAAAATGATTATCAATATCTTCTTTCAAATAATACCATAAAAAGATTGAAGTTGTCAACATTAAAATAATATAAAGTTAAAATTCCCTGAAATGCTTGAATACGCAAGCCTGGAGTGTTTCATAATATAGGAACGAAATATTCTGCTCTCTTCACAATTCTTTTATGATTTTCGGCAATACTAACTTAAGAAAGTTAGTTCCCTGCCTGTTGTTTATTGAGAAAGTGAGGGAGCTGAATGTTTAAAGCGCGATTATTTGGAATTGCTATTGCTACCGTAATAGCAGCCACAGGAATTAGTCCAGTTACTGCCTTAGCGGCTGAATCGGATTCACAGACAGTGGAGCTGTCAGAGAAGGATAAAGATCATAAAGGCAACAGAGCACTCTTCGAAGAGAAGATGAATAACGCCATTAAGAAATGGAACACTTTGACGACAGAACAGAAGAAGGATGTTTATGCCCTGCTTGATAATGAGATAAAAGCACAAAATAAGTTATTGGATAAATTGGTGGACCTTGGTGTAGTGACCAAGGAAGACGCAGCCATGTTGAAAGCGGAACGTACGCTTCGCTACAACAAGCTGAAGGAGAGTGGGGAATTTCCGTTAAAGAGGCCTAAGGGCATGAAAAGGGACAAAGAATAGTTGTGAGTCAGAAAAGGAACGATTGATATAGCAATGGACAGGGATTAACTTTCATTAAATATATTTAAAAACAAAATGATAAATTGAGATTATTTTGGAAAAATAGGCTTCATATTCGTATATGGTTGTTGCAATACAGATTGGTACCGCTTACGCTATGGATAGGTAGTTTCGGATCAATTAGGAGAATAGAATAAAAACGAGAAGGTAGCCTGTGAGATCAGGTTTCCTTCTCGTTTTTTTTCACATTAGTCTTTTTACCGCGTTACATTATTCACCCATTTCATGGACCTATAACGCCATATGGTTAGAGGAATCTTGATTAACTCATCACTCATCAGGATGACATATACCACGGGGATGGGCAGGCGAAAGACAAAGGCTGCCAGAGCACCGAGAAGAATGGAGCCACACCACATAGTAATACAATCTAAGAAGAGACCGAAGTTCGTATCCCCGCCGGCGCGAAATACCCCGACCACCAGAGTGGTATTAAAGGCTTGCGCGATGGCAAAGTAGGTCATAACAAACATCATAATGCCTAGATAATTCCTGGCCTCATCACTTAAGGACAGGGTCTGTCTTGCGACCTGGGAGGCAATGAGGATAATACCGGCACCGATGAAGCCGAGTATTATCGTAATACGAATGAAACGCTTGGCGTAAAGCTTGGCCTGCTCCTCCTTGCCCTCCCCGAGGGCTTTACCGAGGATGATGGCGGTAGCGTTCGCCACACCGAAGGCAACAATCATGGCTAGCTGCCTGGTAACCTGAGTCACTGAATTGGCAGCTACGACGGATTTACCAAGATGGCCGATAATCGCAGCGTTCACACTGGTTCCCGTGCCCCAGATCAGTTCGTTTAGTACAACGGGAATAGAGTATTTAAGAAAATCCCGGAATAATTGCTTGTCATGAACAAATAAATCCCGCAAATGAAAGCGTATGAGCTTATTTTTAAAGGTAGCATAGAGTAACACAAATACCAGCTCAAGGATTCGAGCAATTAGGGTTGCCAGTGCTGCACCTCGAATACCCATGGGTTCTAACCCAAACATACCAAAGATGAAGATGGCATTCAGAATTACATTAGTAATTAATGAGGCCAGATATACAATGGTTGCTATGATTACCCGCTCAACGCTTCGCATGACGTTCAGATAGATCATGGTCATGGCCATAAATATATAAGAGAAGGCAATAATTCGAAGATAGTCTGCTCCTTGAGCGATGACATCTGCCTCGTTAGAGAAGATATGCATCACCGGGATTGGAAAGAGTAGTACAGTGATCGTAAATAATACAGCGACGACCAATGCAAAACGCATGGTTATACCAAGGATTTTCTCAATGGTGCGGATGTCCTTCTTGCCCCAATACTGAGCGGTCAGTACGGCTGCTCCCGAGGTGAGACCGAAGAGGATAAGAGTCATAATAAACTGCACCTGGCCTGCCAGGGAGGAGGCAGATAGAGCGGTCTCGCTTACTTTTCCAAGCATTACTACATCGGCGGTGGAGACACCAACATTGATCAGATTCTGTAGAGCCATCGGTAGCACCAAGGAAAATACCATCTTATAGAAGGTGCGTTTTTCTTCACGTTCTGCATTATAATTCATAATATAATCTCCATTAATCTTATGTCATTTTCTGTGGTTTACCTATCATTATGACAAGGTAGCATTTATTTTCATAAAAGTCAATGTAGAATCCTATGGTTGATAGCAGTCCATCGGTCGGACGGTACCAAAGAGATACAGAAGAGGATTAATCGGCTGACAAATCACGTAAAATATGACTAAATTCGACTTTACTACTTGACATTGCAGGAAAATCCATATCTAATTAATGATATGGTATCTTTTTATAGTAGCAAATGATAACTTACAAAAGGCATGATATCGGACGGAGGTATATAGGAATGAATAATACTCTAGAAAAAAGGCTGGGATTTGAAAAAATGGTATCCAGAATTTCAAACCGATTTATCAGTCTTGATGATATCGATTTAGCAATCAATCTGTCTCTGGAGGATATGGGGAGCTTTAGTCTAGCCAGCCGTGCATACATCTTTCTGTTTACGGAGGATGGGGCCATCATGGACAATACTCATGAGTGGTGTGCTAAGGGTGTTACACCGGAGATTAATAATCTAAAAGGCTTGCCCAACGACACCTTTCCTTGGTGGATGAAAAAACTGAGTAAATCAGAGATAATACGGATCCCGGATGTATCAAGACTTCCCAAGGAGGCTGCAAGGGAGAAAGAAATCCTGGAGAAACAGGGGATAAAATCAGTTATTGTTCTTCCGATCTATATTCATAAGAAGCTGAGTGGCTTTTTAGGGCTTGATAATATAGCTTCACAGGGAAGCTGGAGCAGTGAGGATCAAGCGTTATTACAGTTAACGGCAGAGATTTTCAGTAATGCCTTTAGTAGAGAGCGCACAAAACTGGAACTTAAATCAAGTGAGAGTAAGTTCAAAGAATTATTTCATATTGCCAATGACTTTATTTGTGTACATACCCTTGGTTATCCAGGGGAGCAGATGCGATTTATTGAGGTGAACAGACAGGCATTGCTAAAGACCGGCTACAGCAGAGAGGAATATCTTTCATTAACCCCGGCTGATCTATGCACGCCGGAGTATGCTAAGCAGCTGCCTGCCTTTCAAGAGATTATTCGTGAACGTAATCACATTACTTTTACGATGGAATATGTAACCAAGAGTGGCGAAAAAGTAAGTGCTGAGATGTATTCCCATGTGTTTTTTCTTGACGGAAAAAAGGTTGTAATGACCATCGGTCGAGACATTACGGATCAGCAAAGGATGGAAGAAGAATTAAAAAGGGATAACCTGGGATTACAGAATGCGATAGCCAGATTACGGGATACACAGAGTCAATTGATACAACAGGAGCAGTTGGCAGGAATTGGACAGCTGGCAGCAGGCGTCGCTCATGAGATAAATAATCCTTTAGCCATAGCCATGAGTAATTGCGGTCTGTTAAAGGAGGAACTAGATAGCATCAAGGAGCAATGTCCCGCTTGGAATACGGAGGAGCTGGAGGATATTGTAACGGATATCTATGAGGGATTAAAAAGGGTGAATACCATTGTGAAGAGTCTCAGTGCTTTCTCACGAGTGGATTATCAGTCGGAGTTTAAGGAGTATGATCTTCAGGAGGGAATTCGCAATACTCTGGTGGTTGCAAATAATGCATTTAAGTATTATGCGGATACCGATTGCGTATTTCAACAGGTTCCATCCATCGAGGTAAATCCCGGCCAGATTAATCAGGTACTCTTGAATCTGATTTTGAATGCAGCTCACTCAATAAAAACCAAGTATTCGAATGAAAAGAAGAGAGGTCTCATCCGGTTCACGGTAAGCGCGGATGAGGATTTTGTTTCTTGCATTATTGAGGATAACGGAGTTGGGATATCACAGGAAAATATGAGTAGAATTTTTAATCCTTTTTATACAACAAAGCCTGTGGGCGAGGGGACCGGGCTGGGTCTAAGCATCGTCTATGATATCATTGTGAACAAGCATCATGGTGAGGTAGAGGTAAAGAGTAAGCCGGGAGAAGGAGCAGAATTTACCTTGAAGCTTCCCATAAAGAGAGAAAAGTATTAGGCCTAATGGGAGGAGATAATACATGACAAAGACAATATTGATTGTTGATGATGAGCTTCAATTACTGAAGGTACTGAAACGGATATTGATGAAGAAAAACTATTTGGTCTATCTGGCGGAAAGCGGCCATAGGGCATTGGAGGTACTCGCAACACAATCAGTTGATATGATTATAACCGATCTTCGGATGCCGGGGATGGACGGCCTTGAGCTATTAACCGAAGTGAAAAACAGGTATCCTGAGGTAATACGGATTGTATTAAGTGGATATGCAACAGAGAGAATGTTATTTCAGCTGTTCGGAAATGATCTTGCAAAAATGTGTATCTATAAGCCCTGGGATAATACTGTATTGTTACAGAATGTCAGCCAAATTTTTGAACTGAATCGTATACTGACCGGGAAGCAGATGATAGAGATCATCCGTAAGCTTAATCAGCTGCCAGTCCTAAAGCATAGCTATGTTGAACTATTTAAACTCATGGAGCAGAACCTCTCCATGGATGAAATTGAGCAGTTGTTGATGAAGGATCAAACCCTTGCAGCATCCATCCTGGATATTGTGAATACTGCCTTTTTTCAAACAAATACAGGATCTATTAAACAAGCGATTACATCCCTCGGAATAAGTCAGATAAAAAGTATTGTATTACTAGCGAGTGTTACCGATATTCAATCACATAGCAGAATACGGAAAGCCAGCTATGATTTACTATCGACTTATTCGAATATAACCAATAAAATATGTCATCTGATCTTTAAGGAGTTTCTGAAAAAGGAGGCCTCCTCGAATAATTTCTCTCTGGGTCTGCTTCAAGGGATCGGAAGAATGGTTTTGATGGATAACTTCGGAGCCCAATATGAGGAGGTTATTCGATCCTGGAGAATGGGGAAGGGGCTATTGCATGAGATTGAAAAGGAAGCACTGGGGATCAGCCATAAGGAAATGACGGGATACCTGCTTAATTGCTGGGGGTTACCCTATCGTTTGATCGAGCCAATTCTTTTTCATCACACCCCCTGGGAAGAGGGAATTATGAATAAAGAACTAACCTATGTATTATACCTTGCAGAATACTACGCAACAAGGTATATGAATGGGATCTGGCCGGAGTCCTTGGATAACAGGGGATATGAGTTTCTGCGTATTGATAAAGAAATGCTGGAGACCAGAATATATAGTGAATTACATATCGCATAATACCAATATGTCATAAAGGGGATTGTTATGAAAAGTCAGCCACAAATACTCATCGTCGACGATGAGCCTTTTATATTAAAGATGATCAAAAAATTATTGTCAAAATACAACCTGGATATTTTTCTGGCAGTATCCCCCATGGAAGCGCTTAACCTAATCAAGCAGGAGCAAATTGACTTGATACTGAGTGATCAGAGAATGCCGGATATGGATGGACTTTCTCTGCTGGCACAAGTAAAGAAGCTGTCGCCCAGTACCATATGCATCTTAATGAGTGGATACTCGGATGTTGATCTGTTGGTAACAGCCATCAATAGCGGAAGTATCTATCAATATATTCCGAAACCATGGGAAAATGAGAAATTTCTTAAGACAATATTTAAAGCGCTAGAGGTACAGGTGGAAGCAGTCGAGCATAATCGGATTCTTCATAAATTATTTACCAATAAAAAATGGATCGATACGCTAAGTCAGACCAGATTAAGTAGAAGAAGTGATTTTCTTAATAATATTATTAAGCATCAACCTAAGATATCAGCAGAGCTTGAAACAGAAGCAAGAATATATGAGCTTCCCTTGGATAGGTCTTACCACCTGTGTCTTTTATCCGTATCGGATGATACCAGCATAGACAAGGAACAGAGGACGATTACTACTTCAACGAAAAGCGAATTGATATTTATCATCAATATGCTGCCAAACTGTATCGCTTGGAGATACGATGACTTCATATGCATTATAATCTCCGGTGAGGTGAATGAGGAAGAGAGAATAAGGAAGAAAATAATTACTGATATTACCGATATCGCATCAGAGTTTTTTTCGGATCAATTCACAATTGGGATCAGTAATGTGCATAGTGGTCTTGAGGAGCTGAAGACCAGCTATAATCAGGCGTATCATGCGCATCTATCTGTACGAGGAAGTAAATCTCGTATTGCACATTACGAAAAGCTGGGAGCTTTGCAGCTGCTTGCCAGACTGAAGGATAGTAGTGAAACAGAGGAGTTTATTGAGAATATTCTGGGTAGACTGATCCGCTATGATAAGGAAAAGGGGACGAACATGCTTCAAACCCTTGAGGTCTATCTGAGAACCTCGAGCATGAAGGAAGCCGCTGAAATACTTTATATTCATATTAAAACCATGACCTTTCGTAAAAATCGAATTGAGAAAATATTGGGATTTTCACTGGAGGATTATGAGACCAGACTCAGCGTATGTATCGCTTTGAAGCTACATTCCTTAAAATAACAATAGAGTTTTTCCATAAAGTATCATCCATTATCCACAAGGGATAACGGATGATACTTTTTTTTACAAATATTTATCTTGTGAAGCGAATTGTCTTAATTTCCATGTTTTATATAATTAGAAAATAATAAAAGCTATTAATCAGATAGGTTTTTAGATATTTAATAATTGTCAAATTATTCAGTCAGGAGGTATGGTGATGGCAGATTATAACGAAAATGATTCCCTCAAGGACATGTTCATCTTTGAAACCTCTAATTTAATGGAGCAGCTGGAGCAGCTGATACTGATCGGCGAGGATGTTAACTGCTTTAGTCAGGCATCGATCAATGAGATTTTTCGAATAATGCATACGATTAAAGGCTCTGCAGCCATGATGATGTATCAAAATATATCAAGGCTAGCACATACCATGGAGGATATTTTCTTCTATCTTAGGGAAGAGGAGCCAAAGCAGATCGAGTATTCCATATTATCCGATCTGTTACTCGAGGGAATTGATTATATCAAAGCCTCCATCGAACAAATAGGGCAAGGCATAAATACTCAGGAAGAGGAAAGTGAGCTATTAAGAAGGCTTGAGGGTTTTTTAAGGGATCTGAAAAGCAGGAATTGCCTAACAAAGATGCAGGAGGTAATTGACATATCAAAGGATTTATCTGCTGAAGATAAGCAGGAGGAGATGGGGTTATATCAGGCATTGCTTTATTTTGAGGAAGGAAGCGGAATGGAGAATGTAAGAGCTTTTCAGGTGATTTATAAGCTGAATGAGCTGGTTAAGAATATATCTCATTATCCTAAGAGTTTGATTGATGATGATACAGCGATTGATACCATAATAAGGGAAGGCTTCACCATCTGTTTTCAAACGGAACTTTCCTATGATATCATTTATCAGTTTTTTCAGCAGATCATTTTCTTGAAGGAGTTGAAGCTGATCCGGCTAGAGGTGGGGGACGAGTTGTCTGAGAGGAATGAAAGGGCATTAAGGACAACGGCCATAAACCAACCGGAGGTGGGGAATGCCGAGAGGGCGAAGGAAAGCTCCTCATCCATTCGAGAGGATTCCACGGCCATACATCAGCAGAGCTTCATCAGCGTAAACGTAACTAAGCTGGATAAGCTACTGGACATGGTTGGTGAAATGGTGATAACCGGAGCAATGGTTATCAATAATCCGGATTTAAAGGGGCTTGAATTAATCAATTTTCAAAAATCGGCCCGTCAGCTGAACAAGATCACAAATGAGATTAAGGATATGGTAATGTCCATTCGTATGGTACCGCTCTCTGCTACCTTCCATAAAATGCACCGTGTGGTTCGTGATATGTGTAAGAAGCTGAATAAGGAGGTTCAATTGGAAATCAGCGGAGAAGAGACAGAGGTGGACAAGAATATCATTGAGCACATCTCTGATCCATTAATGCATCTCATCCGAAATGCACTGGACCATGGGATAGAGACCATGGAGGAACGCTTATCAATGGGGAAACCAAGTCAAGGTACCATCACTCTGGAAGCGAAGAATATTGGTGGCGAGGTTCATATTATTATTCGAGATGATGGGAAAGGGCTGGATAAGGAGAAGATCCTAAAGAAGGCCAGAGAGAATAACCTAGTTCCTTCGAAAACGGATCAGATTACGGAAAAGGATATCTTTCAACTAATCCTGCTGCCGGGCTTTTCCACCAAGGAGGATGTGACCGAATTCTCCGGTCGTGGGGTTGGAATGGATGTAGTGGTAAGTAATATTGAAGCCGTATCGGGATCCGTCTCCATCGAAAGCATTCAGGGTAAAGGTACTACAGTTACGATTAGGATTCCTCTGACTTTGGCGATTATTGATGCAATGCACATCAGAGTGGGGGATTCCTACTATTCAATACCTACTGCCTTCATACAGGAAGCCCACCGCATTAAAGCAGAACAGATTATCACTGATCCGGAGGGTAATGAGATGATTATGTTACGAGGACAGTGTTGCTCGGTAATCAGATTATATCGACTATTTAATATAAATACTTCAATTACAGATTTAACCCAGGGGATTATGATTATGATACAACAGGAGGACCGATCAGTATGTCTTTTTGCGGATGAGCTCATAGGGCAACAGCAGATTGTAGTGAAATCCTTGCCAAGATTTCTGGAGCGTTTAAAAAATCATAAGGGAATTACAGGCTGTACCTTGTTGGGAGATGGCAGTATTAGTTTAATACTTGATGCATTGGTGATATAGCTAATCACGAATAAGAAAGGAGTAAGCTATGACGCATATTAAAGAATTGGATCAAATCGAAGATACTCAAAAGGACAGATACTTAACCTTTTCTCTTGGAAGCGAAAGCTATGGGATCGAGATTAGGTATGTTACTGAAATCGTTGGAATTCAAACGATCACTAAGGTACCGGAATTGTTGGATTATGTGAAGGGAGTAATTAATTTAAGAGGTAAGATTGTCCCGGTGATGGACATGAGACTTCGGTTTCGCAAGGATGAAATTACATATAATGAGAGAACCTGCATCATTATTGTTGATATTTTGGATACCACCATCGGATTAATCGTGGATGGGGTATCCGAGGTGATTACTATTCTGGAACAGGATATCGAAGATAAGCCGAATATGAACAAAACAATAAATAATCAGTACATTAACAAGATCGGTAAGGTTGGAAATGAGGTAAAGCTTCTTCTGGATTGTAATATGCTGGTTGATCTGGAGGAGATACAAAATATTACAAAAAACTAAAAATATTTACGTAGGAGGATGAACAATGAGATGGTTTAAGGATTTAAAAATACGCAGCAAATTATTTATTACCTTTGCGGTTTTGGCGATTTTTTCTGGAATAGTAGGGGCAGTTGGTATCGGTGCCATGAAGACAATCAATGAAAACGGCCAAAAGATATATTATGAGGACTTTGTGCCCTCACAGAATCTTCAGATTATCCGTACTGCCTTACAGGAGGTTCGCGCAAATCAGCTTTGGGTCGTATACGAAAGAAATCCGGAGACCTACCCTACCAGAATCGATACCATAAACCGACTGATCGAGCAGACCAATGAACTGCTGGACGACTATGAAACAAAGATAGCAAATGATCAGGATAGAAAGCTCTTCGATGCGTTAAAGAGCAGCTTAGAGGAATATCGTGATACACGTGATGCAAGTCTCAAACTCATAGCGGATCAAAAATATGAAGAGGCATTAGCGGATATGGCTACCGTTACAGCTTCAAGAGTTAAAGCGGATGAAGCGCTAAATGCACTCATTGATTTTAGAATGAATAAAATTAATGATACGCTGATCGAAAATGAAAAAAGTTATGGAAGAGAAACGATTATAATGCTCTCCTTTGTTGCGATTGGTGTAGTGGCTGCTCTGATTTTAGGAATATATCTTTCTAATTTGATCAGCAAACCCATTAATAAGATGGTAAGGGCTGCACAGCAGCTAGCTGTGGGGGATATCAATGTAGAGGTTGACGCTACAACTAAGGATGAAGTTGGTAAGCTTGCAGAAGCCTTTGGTATTATGATAGGAAGCATACGAAGACAGGCGCAAGCCGTTGAGAAGCTCGCGACAGGAGATTTGACGGTAGAGGTTGAGGTCCGTTCGGAGCAAGATCTACTGGGCATAAAGCTGTCAGAGCTGATTCATAAGAATAATGAGTTATTAACCAATATATCCATGGCCTCCGACCAGGTTGCAGATGGCTCCAAGCAGATCTCTGATGCCAGCATAGCACTTTCTTCAGGTGCTACGGAGCAGGCCAGCGCCATTGAAGAGTTGACTGCATCTCTAGAAGAAATCTCCTCTCAAACGAAGCAGAATGCCTCCAATGCAGATCAGGCCAATGATCTGACGGGGGAAGCGAAAAGAAGTGCTGTCAAAGGCAATGAGCATATGAAGGAAATGCTGAAGGCAATGGAGGAAATTAATGAGTCCTCTGAAAACATATCAAAAATCATTAAGGTAATCGATGACATAGCCTTTCAAACCAATATTCTTGCATTAAATGCTGCAGTTGAGGCAGCCAGAGCCGGACAACACGGAAAAGGCTTTGCGGTAGTGGCAGAGGAGGTTCGAAATCTGGCGGCGCGTTCTGCCAATGCTGCGAAGGAAACAACGGATATGATTGAGTCTTCAATAAAGAAAGCCGACGGCGGTACCAAAATTGCGAGGGATACTGCGGAGGCCTTCCAGACCATAGTAAATCGGATTGAAGATATAGCGGGAATTGTTGCTAACATTGCATTAGCCTCCAATGAGCAATCACTGGGTATCGAGCAAATTAACCAGGGTATCATGCAGGTATCTCAGGTAATTCAGACGAACTCGGCTACCTCCCAGGAGGAGGCAGCGGCCAGCGAAGAGCTGTACAGCCAGGCAACCATATTAAAGGAGATGGTAGCCCAGTTCAAGCTCAGAGAGCGTAGGCAGCTGCTTTCGGGTAGAGAAGAGCTCTCTCCGGAAATACTTGCTTTAATTGAAAATCGGAAGCTTCATTCTTACACAGAAAATCATCCAATCACAGAGCATTTGACCGATCGGCCAAAAATCAAGCTAAATGACACGGAATTCGGGAAATACTAATTCAGTGGCTAACAGCTTCGTCGCATTTGATGGTACTTGAACGGCAAGAATAAAATAATGGATCGTATAAGGGTAACATGTACACAAACCGGATAATCTCATTCCATGAGGCAGGTTAATCCGGTTTGCGTACACGTTACTCTTATTATTTATAAAGAATTTCTCTGTTCTGGATCTGTCCTTTCCTATTAAAATATAATAATCCAGACTTACTTATATTGGGAAACAACGCTTTGATTTCGATGATGAAGCATTTGAGAAGCCTTTGCTAAGAACTTAGCTGTGCCTTTGTTAAGAGAAATATAATTCGCTTTTTGTTAAGAGAAATATAAATCGCTTTTTCAATTGACGAAAGAATAAAACAAGCGTAAAATGTTCTAACACAATGTTACAACTCTAAAAAAAGGAAAGACTAAGGTGTTAATTATGTATGAACAGAAGAGCTTGGTGAAGGGTAATGTAGCAAAGCAGCTGATTATCTTCGCTATCCCATTTATTATCTCCAATATCATTCAGACCCTATATAGTGTGGC
>JAEYXC010000011.1 GCA_023428655.1 Bacillota bacterium
TTTGTTACAGGGGCAGTAGGATTTGAACCCACGACCTGCGGTTTTGGAGACCGTTATTCTACCAGCTGAACTATACCCCTATTGCTGTTGCTTATTTATAGTACTATGAATTGTATCAATTGTCAAGATAATATTAATATTTTTGTCCATGCTTTTGATTGCTTTTCTCCTTCGACCTTCATCTTTCGTATCGTTCCATCCGTATCATATATGACGATTAGCAAACATTACATAAAGGCATACTTATTCACATGATAACGGCAGATTTCAGGGTATAATTCTGCTCCACCCGGTCTTAGATACTGACCGGGTGGAGCGGTAATTATTCGAACCTATCCTATCACTTTCCTCGCATGCAAGGAATTGATATGCTTACTGAAGAAAATTATAGAATGCATTGAAGTCCTCCTGGTCCACCTGGAAGAAGCCGATCTCATCCACATACACATAGCCCTCCTTCAAAAGTCGGATTGATGTAATCAGATTGTCCTCGGTCTTCAGGTATAAGAATTTCTGGGCATCCATGGATGTCTCATCGATAAGGGTATCTATGGACCGTTCCACCGGTGTTGAGGAATAGAGAGCTTTGATGAAGCGATTCACCGCTTCATCAGCCTGATGCTCTTCCATCTGCGTTCCTCCATTATTCCAGCTATCCATACTTTCCCATTGATAGGATACAACATTGCCCTTAAGATTAAGAAGCTTAAAGTAATCATCGCCGCGATCCATGGTTAACCCACCAAAGCTATCATAGATCTCACAGCCAAAGCCTCCCTCATAGGGTGTATAAACCATTAACCGATATTTACTGTCATAGCCCTTTACTGTATATACTTCTGCTTCACCGATATTGGAAGCAAAGTCTGTGATATATGCATCTTCACCACTCCACTCATCGATTCCGCCGGTTGTTGTGCCGAGGTAGTCTCCGCGAAGGTTTAGTATATCCTCTTCACTAACGGTATATCCGTCCGTTGTTGCAATCACTGTGCTGTATCGGATATAGATTCTGTTCTGATATACGAATAAGGGGCGCATTCTTGCTGTGATCTCACCATTAGAGGCAGGTAGCTTCACCTCCGCGATGGTGATACTTGGTCGAGAGGAACCTATACCTCCTTGATTTACCGCATATACCCCTGCAGTAATTATGACAGCCGCACTTGCCAGAGCGAAGGCAGTTCTCATGACATATTTCGCTACAGGCTTCTTTGCAGAAAGTGCTGCCTTCATCTTGATTGCGGTATCATATTGAAAATTCTCTGATATCTTTATCTGATCCATGGCGTTATTATATTTTTCTCTACTCATGATCGAATCCTCCATCTAATTTATTTTTTAGTAGCTTCCGTCCTCTGGACAGCCAGGTCCCAATGGTCCCAGGGCTTTTACGTAGCAGTTTGCTGATTTCTTGCATGGAATAATTCTCATAATAAAACAGGTGTATCACACTACGATATTTTACCGGTAACTCGAACACGGCTGCCAATACTTCACTTTCTTCCTCCGGCAGATAGCTGATATCCTCATCCAAAGGAACACTCTTGCGATACCAGGCGGATTTCAATCGGTTCTTACATTGATTGATCGTAACTCGAATGAGCCAGGCCTTCTCATGCTCCTCACTATCGAAGTCTTTTCCTCTTCTCATTAAGCTGATATATACCTCCTGTACGATATCCTCCGCATCGGCAATATTTTTCATATAAGTGAAAGCGATCTTAATTAAGCTTTTCGAATATTTTTCTAATATATAGTGGATATACTCATCGGTACCAAATGAATATTTCAAATATCTCATCTCCTTTCACTTATAATACAATTCAAAGTACATATATTTTTCATTCTGATCAATATTTTTTTATTCTAAAAAACACCCCTGCCAAAAGCAGCGGTGCTCCTATTTTTCTATCTTTATAATGTCCTTTTAAGCAATGCTTTAACCCATTTCCTAAATTTCTGCAAAAAGAAACTCTTCACAGGCCGCACAGGAATCAATATGATCGATTACCTTACAGACCTCGGTCTTCATGCTATCACCGATTTCTCGTTGGACAGCTACTTCGTTTTCTATAATATGTGCCGTCTCATTGGCACAGGCAGAATGATCCACAATACGATCAAACATCCCTTGAATCTCCTGAAGCAGGAACGCAACCAGCTTAATATCCTCTTCCTTCGACTCCGACAATCCGGTCATAAAATATTCTTGAAGCCGTTTTACTAGTTTGGTACCTTCCTTTGATAGGTTCAATATGGTATCACTCATATTCATGGTATCAAAGGCGTTTTTCTCAAGTACTAACTGTGATTGCTCCCATTTCTCAATCATCTTTGTCACATCAAATATGCTTTCCTGTGCTGTCGCCAAATAAACTAATCTTTGATTGGCTATATCCTTCATTAGTAACCCCCATTATTAATGAAAATTTCAAAACATTAATTATGCATCTGTCTTGAATTGAGCGACCTATCTCATGAGTATTCCCAGAACCTCCTGGATATTTCTAACTCCTATCAGCTTTATGTCATGCCCTTTGATGTGTTCCTTATTCGCCTGTGGCAGGATACATAGCTCAAAGCCCATTTTTGCTGCTTCCGCTACTCTCTGATCTGCCATATTGACCGCTCTTATCTCACCGGTCAGACCTACTTCTCCAAAGATAATTGTCTTATTATCCAACGCTTTATTTTTATAGCTTGATAAAATAGCAGTTAATACCGCTAGATCCAGCGCGGGCTCGGTAATCCTCATACCGCCTGCAACATTTATGTATGCATCGCAATCAGCTAACCCGATTCCTGCTCTTTTCTCCAATACAGCCATTAATAAATTCACACGGTTATAATCTGTTCCGGCAGCCGTACGTCTTGGCATATTGAAATTAGTTCTGCAAACCAACGCCTGAACCTCAACCAATATCGGCCTGGTTCCTTCGATGGAGGCAGCTACCAAGGACCCCGGTTCCCCCTCCGGTCTTCCCTTAAGCATAAACTCTGAAGGATTCTTAACTTCTGCCAATCCGGTGCCCTGCATCTCAAATACACCGATCTCATTCGTTGAACCGAAACGATTTTTGACTGCTCGCAGTACACGGTAGGAGGCATAATTATCACCTTCAAAATACAGTACCGTATCCACCATATGCTCCAGCACTCGTGGTCCTGCAACTACACCCTCTTTTGTCACATGTCCTATGATAAAAATCGTGATACCGGAGCCTTTCGCAATTCGCATCAAGGTTGCAGTGGCTTCGCGCACCTGACTTACACTGCCGGGGGCAGCTGCCACCTCTTCCTTGAATATGGTTTGAATCGAATCGATAATTACAATATCAGGATGATACTTGTTGATTGCTCCTTCGATTAAATCAAGATCGGTTTCACATAAAAGGAGAAGCTCGCCATTCGATACTCCGAGCCTCTCCGCTCTCATCTTAATTTGGCTTAGGGATTCCTCCCCTGAGATATATAACACCTTTTTTAATTTTTTGATAAGCTCGCGACACATCTGAAGCAGTAAGGTTGATTTACCGATACCCGGATCACCGCCCACTAGCACTAGACTTCCTTGAACGATTCCTCCTCCAAGGACACGATCCAGCTCCTCCATTCCGGAGCCGGCTCTCATCTGCTCCTCAGCTTTAATATCGGATATCGGTATTGGCTCACTTACATTTTTTATGCCGCCGGCGGGTTTGCTGCCCTTCTTTACGACCGGTTCGTCTACAAAGGAATCCCAGCTTTTGCAAGCCGGACACTGTCCCAACCATTTTGCTGATTCGAAGCCACACTCTTTACAGAAAAACACGGTCTTAATCTTCGCCATTCTACAGTTTAACCACCTTTATAAAATCCTTGCAATCCTCGCTTAATTCTAAGCTCAATACTAATTTGCCACCTAGGTTCGTCTTCATCTTGCCAAGGTTTTGATCGTTCTTATATATTTCATATTCCTTCTCAGCCTCAAGCTCTAATGTGATTTGGGCATTATCTCTGCCACATACGTGGAAGCTGAGCTGATTATCCTTTGTATCCATATGAAATACGGCAGTACCGGGTACGGATTCGTAGACAAACATTCCGTTTTTCTCAAGCTTTGTTATCTCATAAAATGTTTTTACCTTGTAGAGATCCCCCTGATGCTCGAAATCGGAAGCCTTTGATTTTACTTGTAATTCGTAATTACCAAAGCTTATTGTCCCATCACTTTCCTTGCGCATTAACTCTTCAACAACTGCCATTATATGACCCTCCTAATTGTATTCAATGTCTGATAGACAGATAAAGTTTCATGGAACTATTCTTACATTATAAATGATAATTCGTATGATTTCTACTATTTCTAAATATTTATTATTTAGTATTTAAGGAGAGAATTACAAATTACTTCGCTGCTAATACCATCTCATTATCCAGATATTCTACCTTGACTGTGTCCCCTTCCTTAATCGTGCCGGCAAGTATGGCTTCTGCCAGCTTATCCTCGATGTTGGTCTGGATTGCACGTCTTAAAGGCCTAGCCCCGTACTTCGGATCAAAGCCAACCTCAGCCAGATGTGCCACCACATCTTCACTGGTGTTGAGATCAATGTTCATCTGGGTCTTACTCCTCTTTCCGATGGTTTTAATCATTATGCCGACAATCTGCTTAATGTTATCCCTTGTTAAGGAGTGGAATACGATGATCTCATCGATACGGTTAATAAACTCAGGCTTGAAGATCTTCTTTACCTCATCCATAACGCCTTCCTTCATACGCTTATAATCCTCTTTGTCATCCGTAACAGAAGCAAAGCCAAGACGTTTCGGTTCGATGATATTCTGTGCACCTGCATTGGAGGTCATAATAATTATTGTATTCTTAAAGCTAACCTTTCTTCCTTGGGAATCCGTAATATGTCCATCATCCAATACTTGTAATAGGATATTGAATACATCCGGATGTGCTTTCTCCACCTCGTCAAAAAGAATAACGGAATAAGGGTTCTGTCGAACCTTCTCACTAAGCTGTCCACCCTCATCATAGCCCACATATCCCGGAGGTGAACCAATCAGCTTGCTCACGCTATGCTTCTCCATATATTCGGACATATCGACACGAATAATGGAATTCTCACTGCCGAACATTGCCTCTGCCAATGCCTTGGATAGCTCGGTCTTTCCGACACCCGTAGGCCCTAAGAATAAGAAGGAACCGGTAGGACGATTGGGATCCTTTAAGCCTACTCGGCCACGTCGAATTGCTTTGGCTACTGCTGCAACAGCTTCCTCCTGTCCGACCACTCTCTGATGAAGGATGTTCTCGAGATTCTGCAGACGCTCCGTCTCTTCCTCTGCCAGCTTCTTCACAGGTATCTTGGTCCAGCTTGCAACAATCTCCGCTATCTCATTATCACTTACCACTAGCTGGTTCTCCTGACGGTGCTTCTGATCAAGTACCTTCTGCTTCTCCAGCTGCTCCATGGCTGCTTCCTGCTGTTTCTTAATCTCGCCGGCCTTCTCATAGGCTTCCTCTTTAATCGCTTTTTCTTTTTCGCTTTCCAGACGCTTGATTTCCTGCTCCAAATCCTTAATCTCCGGAGAGGAGGTATAGGTGCTGAGACGTACCTTGGAGGCAGCCTCATCCATTAAATCAATCGCTTTGTCCGGTAAATATCGGTCATTAATATATCGGCTGGATAGCTTTACCGCTGCTTCGAGTGCACTGTCGGTAATACGAACCTGATGATGTGCTTCGTACTTATCCCGTAGTCCATGAAGAATCAGGATCGCTTCCTCTTCCGAGGGCTCATCAACTACCACCGGCTGGAATCTTCGCTCCAATGCAGCATCCTTTTCAATGTATTTTCGATACTCTTCTCTGGTGGTTGCACCGATAATCTGCAGCTCTCCACGAGCTAAGGAGGGCTTTAATATATTCGAAGCATCAATTGCTCCTTCTGCACCGCCTGCTCCGATAATTGTATGGATCTCATCAATAAACAGCAACACACTTCCGTCACTGATTACTTCGCTGATTACCTTCTTAATTCTCTCCTCGAACTCACCACGGTATTTGGATCCCGCTACCATGCCGGACAGATCCAGGGTTACTACTCGCTTTTCTTTAATCGTATCCGGGATATTGCCCTCTACGATTTTAAGGGCAAGACCTTCTGCAATGGCAGTCTTACCTACACCTGGTTCACCTACAAGGCAGGGATTATTCTTCGTTCTACGGCTGAGGATCTGAACCACTCTCTGGATTTCATTCTCCCTACCGATAACCGGATCAAGCTTTCCCTCTCTGGCATATTCGGTCAAATCCCTGCTGTACTGATCCAGGGTCGGCGTAGCCGAAGACTTTCCTTTCGCCTTCTGCCCCTTACCTGCAGAATATTCATTCTTAGCGACACTGACATCCACACCGGATGCGGTCAGGATATCAATATAAACCTTTTGCACATTAACTCCTAGGGTGTTCAATAATCGAACCGCGATGCAATCTGATTCCTTAATCAGGGCAATCAGAATATGCTCCGTTCCTACTAGGGAGGCCTTAAATTTTGCTGCCTCCTTATAGCTCTGATCCAGTATTCGCTTGGATCTGGGTGTAAAGCTGCCGGCGTCCATCATTTCAACTCCGTTATTCGGAGCGATGAGCTGATTCACCAGCTCCAGAACCTTCTCTACGGTAACTCCGTTCTCTACCAATACCTTTGATGCAACTCCCTCAACCTCCATCAGACCAATGAGCAAATGCTCCGTGCCAATGTAATTATGAGATAATCGGTATG
>JAEYXC010000292.1 GCA_023428655.1 Bacillota bacterium
TCAAGCTTGGTATCTGTGGTGAGCATGGTGGAGATCCTTCCACTGTTGAGTTCTGCCATAAGGTAGGATTAAACTATGTATCCTGTTCTCCTTTCCGTGTGCCGATCGCAAGATTAGCAGCAGCACAAGCCGTTCTTAACAATAAATAATTATCGCGATGGCAATGAGCCGAGTCGCATAATAAATAGCCCGGAGCATACTTGTATGCATCCGGGTTATTCTATTATGCGATAGGGCGAAGCCCGCGTGCGGACTGACGGAGTCGGGACGCTGGCTCATGGTGAGGGCTGCTTTTTCTTATACGGCTTGTGCTGCTTAAGCACCAAGAAGTATTGAATAAAAGTATTGAACAACAAATAATATTGAAATTTCAACATCTTTTTATAGTTTGACTAAGGTAAGCTATATTAAATGAAGAAAGTATCGATAAATACACTGTTTATGTATTTATCGATACCCCTTTTTAAGTTATCACCAAATAGCAAGCACTTATTTTTGAATGAAGAAAATGAATTTAATGTTCTATTCCATATAATTTATAAGGATTACCTACTGTCTCTTTTATCGCTTCAATAACAGTTATAGCACCTCTGTCTACATAACCAAAGCTTTTCAAAGAACTATGTACTTCTAATTCCATTCCGGGTTTAATACCTAATTTTTGTAACCCCAAAATTATTGGATTAAAAGTTGTTTGATTTAAAATAGAATAAAATTAATAAAGTCAATGTGATTTAATCGATAAGGTAATTTTTTAGGCTTTGCACTTGCTATATTCTTTTAATCTGCTATAATATAATTAGAAAAGGCAATCGCCACAGGGTGGTTGACCAGTATAAGATAGTAAAAAACCTTCCTGAACCGACCAAAGTACAGGGAAGGTTTTTTGCGTTAGTGACAAATCAAATAAATGAATGTCAGTAGAGCAATTATGAACATTCCAAATTGAATAACATCTTTGAAATCAAACTTATTGTTCATATGCATCACCTCCATCCTATGTAGAATGAAGGCCAACCACCCTATACACGATTGCCAGCAGTTATAATAACTGCTTATACAAATTATACCAGATTATTAAACAGAACACAAGTTCGAAAAATAATTAAGTATTTACTTCACTAGTAGATATTGATATCGCTTGAAATAGCATAAAGCTTGCTTTTTGAATTATTTCGATAGCTATGTCTTCATTGAGGGCGGCACAGGCTGTATTGAATCATAAATAATTATATAATCTAATAAATGAAAAAGAGGACGCAAGTCCTCTTTTTCATTTATGGAAGACAGTTTGTGCTGCTCCGCACAAGGAAGTGCTTATATCAGTTAACATATGTTGCGCTGACGCATATCAATGATGCCCTGAACAGTAGTATCACACCGGTCATGTGAAGTAACTTATTTGACCTTCACAAAATAAATTGTAAAATTTCGTAAGGATGTATTGATTTTCTAGAATTACATATTATATTCAGGTAACTATGGAGCAAAAGGGTGATGACAAATGAATACATTTGATTTTAAAACAAAAGTTGTATTTGGACAGGATGCTTTGCAATACTTGCAGTCACTGTCTCAGAAAAAAATCTTTATTGTAACGGATCCGTTTATGGTGAAGTCAGGAATGATTGATTCCATCACGGTACATTTAACGAAAGGTGCATATCAGATTTTTAGCGATATTGTTCCGGATCCTCCGATGGAACTGGTGGTTAAAGGGGTGGAACAGGTGGTTTCTTATAAGCCGGATGCTGTATTGGCCTTAGGAGGGGGTTCTGCGATTGATGCCGCAAAAGCAATTATGCATTTTTCAAGAGAAATCGGAAAGTTTGATAAAATGCATTTTATAGCAATTCCGACGACAAGCGGTACAGGTTCTGAGGTTACCTCCTTTGCTGTAATAACAGATACGGATAAGGGAATAAAATATCCGCTGGTATCCGATGCATTAATCCCCGATATTGCCATATTAGAACCAATGTTAGTGAAATCAGTTCCACCATCAATTGTTGCAGATACCGGAATGGATGTTTTAACCCATGCCCTTGAGGCATACGTCTCAACAAAAGCTACCGACTTTTCTGATTCCTTTGCGGAAAAAGCAATTGCACTTGTTTTCGAGTACTTGCTTCGTTCCTATGAGAACAGCGAAGATGGGGAAGCGAAAGAGAAGATGCATAATGCCTCCTGCCTTGCAGGGATTGCATTTAATATTGCATCCTTGGGCTTAAATCATGCAATTGCTCATAATATCGGAGGAAAGCTCCACATCCCTCACGGCAGAACGAACGCAATATTGTTGCCTCATGTGATTGAGTTTAACAGTAATATTACCGGCTATACTCCAAAGGATTATTCTGAAGCAGCAATTGCATATGCAAAAATCGCCAAGCTTCTTGGCATTTCCGGTACTACGGTTCGACTTAGTATAAAAAATCTGGTAAATGAGATAACAAAGCTGATGCAGCGAATGAAGATGCCATCCAAGCTAACCCAGTGCAAGGTTTCATCAGAAGATATCATCAGGGAAAAAAAGGCTATTGCGGAGGGAGCGATGCTGGATGCCTGTATCATAACCAATCCAAGAAAAGCAACCGTTTCTGACGTGATGGAAATCATTCATAAGGTAACCTGATCAGAGTATGGTATGCAAAATGCATGGAAATCGAAAAAGGTGGTGAGATTGTATCATTCAGATTGATGAAAAGCAGAGAATAGTACAAGAATTTGTTCCGGGAAAGCAGATAACACTTGCGCATATCATAGCAAAGCCAACGGAAGACATCTATCAAAAACTGGGGCTTATCACGGAGCAAATCAATGCAATCGGGATAATGACAATTACTCCTAGTGAAGGAGCTATTATTGCTGCAGATGTAGCCTCGAAGGCATCCGATATTCGGCTTGGTTTTATTGATCGCTTTAGTGGAGCATTGGTGATTACCGGAGATGTCAGTTCCGTCGAAGCTGCAATCAAGGATATTGTATCGGTTCTCTCAGGTCAACTAGGATTTACACCTGCTCAGATAACAAGGACATAAGGTTCATTCATGGAAGGGTTAAAGAATCATGGAAGCAGGAAAAGTGATTTTTATGGGAAGGACAGGAAGTGGAAAAACCACCTTATGTCAGAAGCTTAATGATCTGGAGATTAAATATAAAAAGACGCAAACAGTAGAGTTATACGATAATGCCATCGATACTCCGGGAGAGTATATGGAGAACCGGCATTTCTATAGGGCTCTTATTATGACCGCAGTGGATGCAAAATTAATTGCAATTCTGGCAGATCCAACCGTAAAAGATAACTATATTCCACCGGCATTTGCAGGAACCTTTGCTAAGGAGATCATAGGTATTGTCACTAAGATTAGTTTAGCAGAGTCTAGCGATATATTACGGGTGGAAAAAGAATTAAGAGAAGCCGGCGCACAAAGGATTTTTCGCGTGGATACAGTGGAGGAGGATGGTATCTTGGAACTATTTCACTATATTCACGAACGAATCAATTAGAAGGAAATAGCGTATAAGCATAGTACGCAGATAGGAGAGCTTATGAGAGAAGAACTGTTAAGTGTAGGGATTGATATTGGAACGAGCACAACACAGCTGGTTTTCTCGAAATTGCTTATAGAGAATATAGCCTCTAATTTCTCTGTTCCTAAAATTATTATTGTGGATAAGGAAATCATATATCGCAGTGATATCTATTTTACCCCACTTCTTTCACCAACCGAAATCGATGGAGCCAAGGTTCGGGATATAATCGAAGGGGAATATAAGAAAGCTGGAATTGATAAGTCACAAATTAACACAGGAGCAGTTATCATCACCGGTGAGACAGCCCGTAAGGAGAATGCCAAACAGGTGCTAGATACACTCAGTGGCTTTGCCGGGGATTTTGTGGTCGCTACAGCAGGTCCGGATTTAGAGAGTATTATTTCCGGTAAGGGTGCTGGTGCACATATCTTCTCAGAGGAGAGACATACTGGAGTTGTAAATGTTGACATTGGTGGCGGAACCAGTAATTTAGCAGTATTTGACCATGGTGAAGTAGTTGACACGGGATGTCTGGACATTGGAGGCAGATTAATAAAGATAGATCAACGTTCCGGGAAGATAACCTATCTATCCGCGAAAATGAAGGAACTCATTACACGTAATCATATACCGCTGGATATTGGGAGTGTAGCTACAGAGCAAAATCTAAAGCCTGTGATTGATGCCATGCTTGAGGCGTTGATGCAGAGTATCGGACTCCGCCCAATGAATGAAGCCTTTTCCTTATTCATCACACATAAGGAGGGAGAAGAGGGTGTTAGGTTTACCTGTCATGAAACAATAGCGAAGAAATACCCCGTTACCTGCATTACTTTTTCCGGAGGTGTCGCAGATTATATTTACCGCGACGAGACGGTACCTGATCTGTTTGAATATGGAGACATTGGAATTTTACTTGGGCAGGCTATCCGACGTTCTCCTCTTTGTAAAGAATTAACCGTTTTACAAAGTGTAGAAACCATTCGGGCTACGGTTGTTGGTGCAGGTACTCACACCCTGGAAGTCAGCGGAAGTACCATAACCTATACAAAGGATGTTTTTCCGATTAAGAATCTGCCCATTTTAAAATTAAGTAAAGAAGAAGAAAAATCAGGAGAGACCATAGAACAAGCGATAAAAACAAAACTTAGCTGGTTTAAACCGGGTGGAAATTTAGAGCGGGTAGCCATAGCCTTTGAGGGACAAAAAGCGCCTACCTTTACCCTGGTATCAGACTATGCAAAGGGATTACTTGCCGGAATGCAGGAAGTGATCGAAGAAGAATTGCCACTGATTATTCTGGTAGAACATGATATGGCGAAGGTTCTGGGGCAGTCAATGTATTATCAGTTAGGTTATAAAAAGGATGTGATATGCCTTGATAGTATTCATGTTGAAAACGGAGACTATGTTGATATCGGAAAACCGGTAGTGGGAGGGACTGTACTACCGGTTGTTGTAAAAACTCTGGTATTTAACAAATAGAATAACGGGATATGGATCAACATAAATGAAACGAGAAAATACTGATAGGAAGAGTACTAATAAAGTAGGTAATGAAAAAACTGTGATAAAAGTTACGCAGATAGGAGTGAACAATATGATATTAAAGGTACAACTGTTTGGACATACGTATGAGTTCAAGTCACTCATGGATGTCATGGCAAAGGCGAATGAAGAGAAATCCGGTGATACTCTTGCTGGAATTGCCGCAGAATCGGCAGAAGAGAGAGTAGCTGCAAAGGTCGTACTTGCAAACATTACACTGGAACAGCTAAGGAATAATCCGGCCGTTCCATATGAGGTGGATGAGGTAACCAGAATTATTCAAGATGATGTAAATGAAAAAATCTACAACGAAATTAAGCACTGGACAGTGGCTGAGTTTCGGGAATGGATTCTGGATGAAAATACGTCTGGCACAGACATTCGCAGAATCAGCCATGGAATAACCTCTGAAATGGTAGCAGCCGTTGCAAAGCTGATGTCAAATATGGACTTAATTTATGGAGCAAGTAAAATTCGTGTTACCGCACATTGTAATACGACGATTGGAGAACCCGGTACATTAAGCTGTAGATTACAACCCAATCACCCTACCGATAATCCGGACGGTATTATGGCTTCTTTGTTAGAGGGTTTAACCTACGGAGCAGGTGATGCCTTACTTGGATTAAACCCGGTGGATGACTCAACGGAAAGTGTAGTACGTGTGTTAAAGCGTTTTGAAGACATTAAGCAGAAATTCAAAATACCCACTCAGACCTGTGTGCTTGCTCATGTTACAACGCAGATGGATGCAATTCGAAAGGGAGCACCAGCGGATCTGATTTTTCAATCCATTGCAGGATCTGAAAAAGGAAACGAAGCCTTTGGCTTCAATGCTTCAATCATAGAGGAAGCGAGACAGCTTGCCCTTCATGAAGGAACCGCAGAGGGTCCAAATGTTATGTACTTTGAAACCGGTCAGGGTTCCGAATTATCTTCCGAGGCACATCATGATGTGGATCAGGTTACGATGGAAGCACGCTGCTATGGATTTGCAAAGCATTTTAATCCCTTCATTGTTAATACAGTGGTTGGTTTTATCGGTCCGGAGTATTTATATGATGGTCGCCAGGTGAACAGGGCAGGCTTAGAAGACCACTTTATGGGAAAGCTGACCGGTATATCCATGGGATGTGATGCTTGCTATACCAATCACATGAAAGCAGATCAGAATACAATTGAGGATCTTTCGGTATTGCTTACTACAGCAGGGTGCAACTACTTTATGGGTATTCCACATGGCGATGATGTAATGCTAAATTACCAGACCACAGGCTATCATGAAACGGCTGCACTCCGTGAAATGTTTCGATTAACAGCGATTAAGCCATTTCATGAGTGGCAGCTTCGGATGGGATTTATTGATGAAAAAGGCAAGCTGACAAAATTAGCCGGTGATGCTTCTGTCTTATTCTAGAGAGGAGGAAATGTATGAATGAACAGGAATTAAGAAAAATGGTAGAAAAGTTGGTAGAACAGATGGTAGGTCAATCGGCAGGGAGTAACAACTTGACACCGGAAGAAACCGGTAATACAACGAGAGCGATCAAACCGACTACTGACTCTTTTACAGTGAACTCCAGTGAGTGCCTGCCGGATATTACGAAAATAGATTTAAAGTCATGGTTTTTATTAGATCACGCAAAGAACAAAGAAGAATACCTTCACATGAAAAGCAAAACTCCGGCAAGGCTTGGAGTCGGTAGAGCCGGAGCCAGATATAAGACCATGAGTATGCTTCGTGTGAGAGCGGACCATGCTGCTGCACAAGATGCAGTATTTTCAGATGTATCCGAGGAGTTTATTAAGAAGAATAACTTCGTTTTTGTTAAGACACTTTGTAAGGATAAGGATGAATATTTAACGAGACCGGATCTTGGTAGAAGATTTGGAAAAGACGAAATTGAGGTAATAAAAAAGACCGTCGGTCAAAATTCGAAGGTGGTAATCGTCGTTGGTGATGGACTATCCTCGTCTGCGATTGAGGCGAATGTGGAAGATATGATTCCTGCATTAAAGCAAGGTCTTAGTATGTATCAGCTCAGCATACCACCAATTCTTTTTATCAAACATGCCAGAGTAGGTGCCATGGATAACATCGGCACTGCAACGGATGCAGATGTAATTTGCATGTTGGTAGGGGAACGGCCGGGGCTGGTAACCGCAGAATCCATGTCAGCATATGTCTGCTACAAACCAAAGATTGGTATTCCGGAATCGAAGAGAACGGTTATCTCTAATATTCATCGGGGAGGTACAACACCGGTAGAAGCTGGGGCACATGTTGCGGAATTAATCAAAAGAATGCTGGACAAGAAGGCCTCAGGAATTGATCTAAAATAAAGAAGTTGAAAAAAGATAAGCGATAGGTAAAAGTTATTGCGTATAATCTTGCGCAGAAATTGAGGTTAGTGTGAAAAATAAATTTTTCACACCATGAATTGTTACGACAATTCACGTTGCAAATATTGTGCTGGCGCCTAAAATTCGCGGGTAGCGGCAACATGGAGGATTTATATGAAGAATGATAAACTACATCCGAATATTTTAGCGATTCGGATTATCTCAAATGTCAGTCCTGGCTTGGCAGAAAAACTTTCTCTTTCTGAACGTCATAAAAGCCTTGGGATCATAACTGCAGACAGTGATGATGTGACCTATACAGGTCTTGATGAAGCTACAAAGGCTGCTGATGTTGAAGTAGTGTATGCCAGGTCCCTATATGGAGGTGCAGCAAATGCAAATACAAAGCTGGCAGGTGAAGTAATCGGCATTTTAGCCGGTCCTAGTCCGGCAGAAGTACGAAGTGGGTTAAATGCCTGTATTACGTTTATGGAAAATGATGCGTATTTTATCAGTGCGAACGATGATGATTCCATTGTTTATTATGCCCATACTGTTTCAAGGACAGGTTCTTATCTATCAAAAGTTGCAGGTATTAAGGAAGGACAAGCATTGGCTTATGTAATTGCTCCACCGCTGGAGGCAATTTATGCATTAGATGCGGCGATGAAAGCTGCAGACGTAAAACTATGTGAATTTTATGGACCTCCGAGTGAAACAAATTTCGGTGGAGGCCTTCTTACTGGTTCTCAGTCTGCCTGCTATGCAGCCTGCAAAGCATTTTCAGAAGCTGTACGAAGTGTTGCGGAGCATCCGAAGGAGTATTAATCAATGAGAGCATTAGGAATGATTGAAGTCATAGGATTACCACCCGCAATTGAGGCTGCAGATACAGCACTTAAGGCTGCCGATGTTGAATTGCTTGCCATTGCAAAAGCAGATGCGGGGATCCTGACGGTTGAAATAACAGGAGAAGTTGATGCGGTGACGGCAGCAGTGGAAGCAGGAGCCGTTGCGGCTGAACGTGTGGGCACTCTCCGTGCAAAGCATATCATACCACATGCGGACGAAAGTCTGGCAGGAAAAGTGATTATGCAGGGAACGACGCTGTTTCAACCAAAAAAGAAATCGATGAATCAGATCACTACGGCTGAGCCAACAGCAGTTAGGGTAGGAAAAAAAGAAGAGGCAATTGAAGAGAAAATAGACAAGATAATAGAAGATAGAATTGAGGAGAAGGCAGAAGAGACAAGATTTGAGGAGAAACCAGAAGAGATAGGAGAAGGGACAATAACAAAAGAGAAAGAAGAGGAGACAAATAGAGAGGAGAACGAAGAGGAGTCAAGAACAGAAGAGAGGAAATACACGGCTGCGGAACTTAAAAAGAAAAGCAATGATGCCCTGCGAAGCATTTTACAAAGACATGGGGTTGAGCTTACCGAGCAGCATAGGATTGCAAAAAAACAAGAACTAATTCAACTAATATTAATGACGCAGAATCATAGATAAAAGGAGATTGCGGATGGAGTTATTAGATAAAGATCTAAAATCTTTGCAGGAAGTGCGATTGTTACTAAAAGCAGCAAAGGAAGCCCATAAGATACTTGTAACCTTTAATCAGGAAAAAATCGATAGTATTGTAAAGGCAATAGCTGAAGCTGGATTACAGAATGCAGAACGACTAGCGAAGATGGCAAATGAGGAAACCGGATTCGGTATCTGGCAGGATAAGGTGATAAAGAATGTATTTGGTTCCATGGGAATCTATCATGCAATAAAGGACCAAAGGACGATTGGTATTATTAAGGAAGATAAAAAAAATCAGGTGATGGAGGTTGGTATACCCGTCGGTATTGTAGCAGGAATCGTTCCCTCTACAAATCCGACATCTACCGTAATGTACAAGACCTTAATTTCTATTAAGGCAGGAAACTGTATTGTATTTTCCCCACATCCGGGTGCAAAAAATTGTATTCTTGAAACAGTGAAGATCGTAAGTGAGGCAGCAGAAGCAGCAGGCTGTCCGAAGGGAGCCATCTCCTGTATCTCAACTCCGACTTTACAGGCGACCAAGGAATTGATGGAACACAAATATACCAACCTGATTTTAGCAACCGGAGGATATGCAATGGTAAAGTCTGCATACTCATCCGGTACACCAGCCATTGGTGTAGGCGCTGGTAATGGTCCGGCATTTATTGATAAGACAGCGAATGTAAAGATGGCAGTAAAGCGAATTTTGGATTCCAAGACCTTTGATAATGGGACCATCTGTGCTTCCGAGCAATCCATTATTGTAGAGCGGTGTATGGAACAGGAAGTAACAGACGAACTCAAAGCCCAGGGAGGATTTTTCTTAAATGAAGAAGAATCAAAAAAACTGGCCAAATTCATTCTACGTGGAAACGGAACGATGAATCCACAGATTGTTGGAAAATCTGTTGCACAGATTAGCAAGCTGGCGGGGTTAAATGTACCGTCTACTGCGAGAGTAATTATAGCAAAGGAGAGTAAAGTTGGAGATGATGCACCTTATTCCAGGGAGAAATTAGCCCCGATCTTAGCCTTCTTTGTCGAGAATTCGGTAGAAGAAGTTATGGCTAAGGTAATCGAAATTCTGAATTTTGAAGGAATGGGACATACCTTTACCCTTCACAGCACCAATGATGAATTAATAAGACGCTTTGCGCTTCATGTACCAGCTTCACGAATATTGGTAAATACACCAGGTTCTCTTGGTGGTATTGGAGCAACCACGAATCTGTTCCCGGCATTAACTCTGGGTTGTGGTGCTGTGGGAGGTAGTTCTTCCTCTAATAATATCGGACCGATGGATTTAATCAATATTAAGCGTGTTGCCGGAGGTGTGGTTGAACTTGAAGAAATCAGTGCGGATGCGAAAAGTCGTCTTGGAGGTATGAGCAGCTGTTCAGGTGTTGAAGTAAATATGCAGCTAGTGGATGAAATTGTAAAAAGGATCATGAAACAACTAATCTAGCTGAATTGGATATTAATATTAAAATGTAGAATAATAATGTATGAGTACGTTATTGTTCTAAAAATGATAGGAGGAACTTAAAATGTCTAATGCAAATTCACTAGGAATGATTGAAACAAAAGGTTTGGTAGGAGCGATTGAAGCAGCGGATGCAATGGTGAAGGCTGCCAATGTATCGTTGATTGGTAAAGAACAGGTAGGTGGTGGACTGGTAACTGTTATGGTACGTGGTGATGTTGGAGCGGTGAAGGCTGCAACAGACGCAGGTGCAGCAGCTGCAGAACGGGTTGGTGAGTTGATTTCTGTCCATGTTATCCCAAGACCACATTCCGAGGTGGAAGTCATTCTTCCTCATAATAATACACAAGCATAGTGTGGTAGGGTAATGATTGCAAACATTGAATGATTTAGGTGCTATCAGCATCTTAGCACCTAAATCATTCTATAAGGTAAGGATGGGCATAGTATGGGTTTGATTACAGAACAAGACATTCGGAAGATGATGAATGAAGGACTTTTAAAGGAAAAGGGTGAATTTCATCTAGGCAAGGATACAATACTAACCCCCTCCGCAAGAGCCTATCTTCTAGAAAAAAATATCACCTTAACGGGAAGGGAAGTATCCGATCATGGTGGCACACAACAACTAGACAATGACTCTACAACGAAAGAAGCAAGTAAGATGCAGGCAGAATATGAAACATTATTCGGAATTCATCTTGATTATAAACCGGAGCACATGACTCACCTAAGAAGAAACCTCTTAGTATTCAAGGATCATAAACGGATTATTCTTCGAGGGGCGATAGATACCTTAGAGTCAGAAATCATCTTAGCTCAGATTGTATCGGAACGTCTCAAAAAACCAAAGTTAACGAAAGAACTGCAGGAGATCATCAATTTTATTCGCAAGCTGCTCCAATGTGAGTTAAAAGGTGATGCTGTTGGTGATTTTAAATTAGGTGGGCTTGATGAAAAGGAAATCAGGGAACAATCGTATCACCCAAGCAAATATTTTGGAATAAGGCATTTCTTACCAACCTATCAGCATGGTGAAATGACTGCATACCTGAATCGATTAAGGACACTTGCAAGAGAGACTGAAATCGTTGCTTTTAAAGCATTTAAGGAAGAGGACCAAAGCGTAACCAGAGTAGATATTATCCAGGCGTTTAATCGTTTGTCCTCTTTGTTTTGGATCATGATGTTTAAATATCTTAGCGGTAAATATGATGAATAGACCAGAAAGGAGGAGCCTTGTTAGATTACGCTAATTTTCAAATTGATGTTATCGTCGATGCAGTGATGAAAGAAATCAGTGAAAAATTATTTATCATGGTGGAGGCATCCGGCAGACATGTGCATCTAAGCAGAGAAGATATCAATACACTTTATGGACATGGATATCAACTAACACCTGTTAAGGAATTATCACAACCGGGGCAATATGCCTGTGCGGAGCGTCTTACCATTACCGGCCCAAAGAACTCCATAAAAAATGTAGTGATACTTGGACCAGAGCGGAGTAAGACCCAGGTAGAAATATCCTTAACCGATGCATTAACCCTAGGAATAAAGACACCCGTTCGCTTAAGCGGTGACATTAGCAATACTCCGGGTATTGTTATTACAAATGCAAATAATGGAGCAAGCATTGAAAAAAACGAGGGTCTGATTGTAGCAAAGCGACACATTCATATGACACCGGAGGACGCTGTCAGATTTAATGTAAACAATGGTGAACTTGTGAAGGTGAAGGTGTTTGGAGAACGACCAGTAATACTTGAAGGTGTCGATATCCGGGTAGATAAGAACTTTAGAACAGCGATGCATATCGACTACGATGAGGCAAATGCCTGTGGATATAATAAGAATACCAGGGGTATCATTCTAAAAGAATAAATCAGGTGTGTATTATTACCTGCATCTGGAAATGAGTGGAATATGAATGAACAGTTAATTGATGAAATCACAAAAGAGGTTTTCCGGCGTTTACAAGCAGTGGAGTTATCAAATCAGAATAGCAAAAAAACAATGCTTGTAATATCAGAGGGAAGCTATCCTATCCCTGATTATATCAGAAGAGATTATCAAATCATTGTGACTGGTTCTATAAGCTCCTTACAAATATCAAACATTTATTCCATGGTCGAAGCTGCAGATTGCATACTAATCACTTCACTTTCTACAACACAATTAGCAAATCTTGCACTTGGCTGTGGGGAATGCGGGCTGCTAGAAGGTATTCGTTATGCATTAC
>JAEYXC010000057.1 GCA_023428655.1 Bacillota bacterium
ACCAGCCGCCAATGGTATCAACCCTAGAATAAATTGCCTGATAGAACAATACTTGTATCAGGAACATGGAGCCGTCTACGAAGAAGGCACCAAAGAAGGATAATCGAAAGACCATCAGCTTGGATAACTTCATTCGAATGAGAGCCATGATAAAACCAATATTACTTTTCTTAGTTGTCTTAGTATGTGTATTCATTATATTCCCACCCCGTCGTATCGGACGCGAAGCCTTCCATAAGTAATTTTGTTTAGAATGAAAAAGAGCAGTACCCAAATTGTAAGAGTGAGCAGACCAAAGCCCATTTCATCCCCATTTCTTCCGATTAACAGCATGGAGGGAAGATAGGAGCAGTAGTAAAAGGGAAAAAACCTCATTACCTGTAAAACAGTCTCCGGAAGCAATGCTAACGGTATCAGTGTCCCTGCGATAAAGGCAACCAAATTATTCTTAATCATCAGGAATAAGTATATATCCTGAAATTTAAGCGTCAATAAACCGAGAAAATAATTTAGCTGTAGCATAAAGATTAACCCCAATAGAACCAATAGGAAGGCAGCAATGATCTGCCATACATTGGTGGTAAAGGTAAAGTTAATTCCAAAGATAAAAATCCATACCATCGCAGCGACTAGATTGAAGATCAGGTAAAACACGGAGGCACCGGCAGTCTGAGCGAGGAAATATCCTTCAATATTTACGGGTATCACCATATATTTTGAGAAGGTTCCGCTACGAATTCGATTACTGAGTTCATCACTGACCTTATCGGACATATCGAGCTGTGACAGGAAGGAATTGATAATATAATAGGATAGCATGGAATCAAAGGTAAAGCCTGCTACCATATCGCGATGATCGAAGATTCCCTGCCATAATAGGTAGGCAAAGAGTATCTTAGCAATGGTGAATACTACATTAACAGCGATATCAAAACGCCAGGTGAGCTGGGTCTTGAAGGTGATTTTTGCTATTTCAAGATATTTGCTCATATTGACCCTCCTGCTTTATAGAATAACTCACAAGAAGAAGGAATTGACTCCAATGAACTAAAGTTGTAGCTCAACCATAGAGAAGACTGGTGTTTCCTAAGCGAAAATTCTTTACTTCTCATACGGTTACCTCGCTTTTATCATAGTAGATACGTTCCACCACGTTTCCGATATCTTCCTCCTCGATGGTGATGTCACTTAGGTCATAGCGGCTCAGAACATCTCTTAATAAATCCTGCGATTGTTCCTTACGAACAAGTAAAGATACCTTATAGGGAGCTGTTTCCACAAGGATATGCTCCTGATGAATGGTGCAGCCTTCCTCTTTTTCCAGGGATATGGTGATTTTCTTATGAGTCTGATATTTGTCAAATAATTGGTCAGTATCACCGTCGTAGAGCTTTCTTCCTCCGTTAATCACGATGCAACGTTTACATAAGGACTTTATGTCCTCCATATAATGAGAGGTGAGAATAATTGTGGTACCTTTTGTTTCGTTTACTTCCTTTAGGAAGCGGCGTATCTGCTTCTGAGCCACAGCGTCCAAGCCGATGGTGGGCTCATCTAAAAATAATATCTTCGGGTTATGCAGGAGAGCAACAATCAACTCCAGCTTCATTCGTTCACCGAGGGACAGAGTACGTACCTGTACATGTAATAAGTCGGCTACGCCAAAGAGTTCGATAAAATAATCCAGATTCTCTTGATATTCCTGATCCGGAATATGGTAAAGCTCCTTGAACAATAGGAAGGTATCCGCTGCAGAGAGGTCGAAGAATAATTGGCTTTTCTGGCCCATAACTACTGCATAGTGCTGCTTAAAGGAGTTCTCCAGCTTATTTGGATAATACCCGGCTACAGAGATATCACCACTGGTGGGTGCAATGATGCCGGTCAGCATTTTAACCAGCGTTGTTTTTCCGGCTCCGTTTGGCCCGATCAGACCGATAAATTCTCCTTCGCTGACGGTAAGGTCAAAGGAGGATACCGCGGTTTTTGATACAAATTCTCGTTTGAATAAGGCTTTGAGGCTTCCCCTAAGTCCCGGCTCCTTCGTAAAACGTTGATATGTCTTTGTTAGATTCTTTGTTTCAATCATATTCATTTTGTGTAATCCCTTTCCGGTAATTGATAATGATCCAAGCTGGGTAACCGCCCATGGAGGTTTAACCAGTGAGCATAAAAAAACCCGCTGAAATACAAGCTACCTTACCTGTGAATCACAGGATAAAGATTGCTCCCAGCGGGTCATAAAAACGATATCATAATAACACAATAAGCAGGATAGTCGAAAGGATAAGAGGAGAAGTTTCCTTCCCGTCATACCATCGATATCAAGAATTGCTATGAATAGTTTCATGAGAATAAGGTGTCCGATAACCGACACTTCACATATTTCTATACAAAAAAATCATGACAACAATTGCCATGATTCAAAAAATGCATAGAATTCCAGGGTATTTGAAGCAATCTGTAAGGCAGGCATTATAAATAGCAACAAAAAGAAAGCGGACATTTCCGCTGTTTACTGATGTGCTATGATTAAGAAAGCACAACAGAAGCTGCCATATTGCCACAACTATTGAGTTGTAACCTCCATTACAGACACACTTAACAAACAAACCACCCTTTCATTTATAAGATGCTTTTATTATAATAAAATGATTAAAAAGTGTCAATTGGTTCGTGCAATTTGATAAACCCATATCGTAAAACTTTTCAATTCGTTCGTTTTAGATATTTGATAAAACCTCGTATGTAGGGATTTGTTAAAACCTTCGAAGGATTTATTAAACCAATTTGATAGAATATGGGTTACAGATCAGTCTTACATCATATTTCTGAGGTGAGATCGAGTATAACTGAGAGTTCATAAAAATCTTGCTTTTGCAATGGGCATGGGATATAATGGTTGAAAACCATACATTTGTTCTGGTTTATATTGCATAGAAGAAGGAGTCCTGATGAAGGAGTTATTATTCAGACGAAAGGCCAAATTTATTCAATACCTGATTGCTACCTTAATGTTTGTGCTTGAGCATTATGCACAAATGGCTTTATTTGCATTTATTTTGGGTGCCATTGAAAAAG
>JAEYXC010000429.1 GCA_023428655.1 Bacillota bacterium
TGGTCGTTAAGCTCTGTGTGGAGGATAATGGCTTAGGAATTGAGGAGGAAAAGCTAATCAGTATCAATGCCGGACTGCTGGAGGGAAAGAGTGAACAGAAGGAAGGCTACGGAATCTATAATGTCAATGAACGACTTAAGCTATATTACGGCGAGGATTATGGTCTGATGTTTGAAAGCAGATTCGGAGAATGGACAAGGGCAACGATCATTATACCGGCTCAGATCATAGTGTGAATTATAAAAAGCATAATTCACACTTAAAAGTTTGTGCCTGCGTTATCCTCGGCACAAACTAACTCAAAGGGAAATTAATGTGATAATTAACAAATCCTTTGGAAGAACTGCGAAATGCGCACAGAGGTGCTCATTCCTTGTTCTTCTGGCAATGAATTAAAACAATCCTTAGAAGGTTGGAGGTTACTATGTATCGTATTCTTATCGCGGATGATGAAGCATATGTTAGGGATTTGGTGGCAAAGAGCATCAATTTATCCGATCTGAACGTAGAGGTTGTCGGCTGTGCGGAGGATGGTAAGCAGGCAATCGAGATGGTAAAGCAATTACAACCGGATATCCTGGTTACAGATATCTGCATGCCACAGCTGAGTGGACTGGAGCTGATTCAAGCGGTGAAGGATACAGGAGTAGAGCTTAAAACAATCATTATCAGCGGATATGATGATTTTGCATATGCAAAGACAGCAATGGAATTGGGGGTAACAAATTATCTTTTGAAGCCCTTTCTACCCGACGAGCTTTTTGAAGTGATCGAAAAGTTGATTGAGGAGATCGATAACAATGCCTCTCTATTGCGGAATATGCAGGAGCTTCAGACTCATTTTGATGATAACCTTCTGTATATGCAGGAACGATTCTTGAAGGAAGTGATATTGAAGCGGTCGGAGAAGAAAAATCTGATTGATGAGGGACGGATGCTTAAACTGGACCTGAAGGCTCGTTATTATTGTTGTGGTATTATAAAGCTTTTGGCTGAAACCATGGATGTAAAATGGAGCTTTGCCAGTCAGAAGCTCATTGAGGATTTTCTTCGAATTATCAAGGATGAATATTTTGATTCCCATATTATGACCTATGCAGTGGGCTTCCATGACAAGCAGTTAACCATTATGTTCTGTAGTAATCATGGGGATGTATTTGATTTCTATACCGGACTTCGTACGGGTATGGAGAAGATGAACCAGAGCTTTCAGAAATACTATAATATTAAACTGGTATGTTCTTTGGGTAAGATTTATCCGAGATTGGAGCAGATATCCGATTCCTATGAAGAAGCTCTATTAGTGACAAAGACCATACTTCCGAATCAAAACAGTGTCATGAATTATGAGGAAGCAAAGCAGCTCATGGAGAATCGTAGTCTGGAGCCGATGCGTAACAGACCTCAGGAATTAGAAGAAAAATTGATATTAAACATCCGTCTTTCCAGAAAAGAGAAAGCACTTGAGATCCTCAATGATATCATTTTGTTTTATGAGAATTTCTATCTTTCCTCACCACAGTATGTAAATATGTCGATTTTTGGGCTTGTATTCTCCGTTGATAATGCCTTGATGGAATCCGGCAGCTCCTTTCGAATCTGGCAGGATGAGAAGATGAAGCAGTATTTTAAGGATCAATTAGTCTGCGGAACCTTATATGATACGAAATTAATGCTGGAAAATTTTATTTCCCAGCGCTGTGAAGAATTTTCAGTGATAATCTCCAATCAGAGTGATAAATTGGTTTATGATATTAAGACTTTAATTGAGCATAACCTGTCCAATGAAGAATTCAACCTGGAAAGTGCTTCCTCCCAGTTGTTTTTTAGTGCCAACTATGTGAGGCAGATCTTTAAGCAAAAAACAGGAGAGGGCTTTACGGAATATCTGACGCTAAAGCGTATGGAACGAGCTGGGGAGCTGTTGCAGAATCCGACGAATAAAATACAGGACGTGGCACAAAGCACCGGATATAGCTCACAACGCTATTTTTCCAGCGTCTTTAAGAAGCATTACGGTTGTACCCCGACTGAATATCGAGAACGATTACAGATTGATAATTAACCCTTTTCAGAAACTTAAATAAAGGTTAATAGGATAGGAAATGATTTACATATAATGATAAAACCTTCACGGGTCAGGGATGGAGTCAGGACTCTGTTCCTACATAATGTGAGAAAGGTAAGGATTATATTATGAAATTATGGGGAGCTAGTATAAAGGGAAAGCTAATACTGAGCTTTTGTATCCCTGTGCTATGCATTATAACTCTTGGAGGGATCTCTTATTCAAAAGCATCACAAAAGATCGTAGGCAATTATGAGAGCTCGACAGCTGCAAGCATTAACACAGCGGCTCAGTACTATGGATTGATATTAAATAATGTAGAAGATATTTCGCTTCAGCTTCAAAACGATGCAATTATGAAGCAATACTTTACCGGCTATTATAAGAAGAAAGCCGGTCAGGAAAATGAAATTCTAATGACGCTTCGCAATAATGTTGTATTTATGGCTACCGCTAATCGCATCATTCAAAACATTGTGGTTATTACGAATTACGGGAAGGAAATTGCGTCCCATGGATCCTTTATCACATCTTTGGAGAAAGAAGCTCCTTATAAGGTATATATGGAGACGGAAGAAGCAAAGCGGGTTAGTTCATCCAAAAAAAGACTTTTGTGGAGTGGTTATCATGAATTCTTTGATAATGAGCTTGGAATAAAAAAGGAAAAGTATGGCATCACTCTGGTAAGAGAGTATTATAGTACGGGGACCAACCCCATCGGTTATATTATGATTGATGTTAAAAAGAGCATCCTGCAGGAGGTAATCGATGAGCTGGATCTACCGGAGGGTAGTCATTTTGCATTTATCAGCCCGGATGGTCGTGAGATCACTCAGGGTGAGGAGGAGGAGAAGCCGATTTTCACCACAGCACCTTTCTTTCAAGAAGTGTTAGATAGGGAGGAGGAAAGTGGGCATGAATATGTTTCAATTGAAAATAAAAGGTATTTTTACGTATTTGCTAAGGTGGAGGACACGGGTGCAATCGCTTGTGCACTTATTCCCTATTCTCATCTGGCCAAGCAAGCGGACATCATCAAAACGATTACAGCTATTATCGTCCTGATTGCAGCAGCTTTAGCAATTGTAACAGGAATACTGATCTCCGGTGATATCAGCAGGGCAATCCATAAAATCATGTCTAAGCTGGCAGTGGCAGCAGAGGGCAATCTGACCGTTTGGATTGAGACAAACCGGAAGGATGAATTCGGAACGTTGAGTAACAGTGTAAATCACATGATACATAATATGAAGGATCTGATTGACAAGACTACGAGGATTAGTAACAAGGTATTAGCTTCCTCTGATAAGGTAGATTATAGTTCACATATCATGCTGGAATCCAGTAAGAATATAGGGATCGCCATTGCGGATATTCAGCACGGTGTAACCGATCAGGCCCAGGATACGGAGCAGTGCCTGGTTCAGACGAATGATTTGTCAGAGCGGATTAATCGAGTGTATGCCAACACCGTTGAGATTGATAAAATAGCAGGAACTGCAATCACCATCGTAAAGGACGGAATAGCGATTGTAGATGAGCTAGGAGCGAAGACGGAAGCGACATCCAATATTAATAAAGAAACGATAGCTAATATCTTTGAGCTAGAGAGAGAAACCAGAGCAATCAATGATATTATTAATGTAATTACAGAGATTACCGTTCAAACCAATCTTCTTTCCTTAAATGCAAGTATTGAGGCTGCAAGAGCTGGTGAGGCAGGACGAGGCTTTGCTGTGGTTGCAGAGGAAATCAGAAAGTTAGCTACTGATTGTGCAGAAGCGGCAAAGAGGATTGGGATCATAATTAATGCGATTCAGAATAAGACCAAAAGTTCCGTCGCATGCGTAAGACAGACAGAGGTTATTGTAAGCTCCCAGGAATCTGCTCTCCATAATACGGTAGACACATTTGAAAGGATTCAGTTCCATGTGAGTGAATTGGTCAACAAGCTGGGAAATATTTCAACAGATATTAAGGACATCGAGAAGGCAAAGGCGGTTACGCTGAATGCCATTGTGAATATCTCTGCGATTTCCGAAGAGACGGCAGCAGCTTCGGAGGAGGTTGAGACAACAGCGGAGGATCAGCTACGTGCAGTAAGAGCCTTGAATGAAGAGGCGGCGGAATTAAAGGATAATGTAAAGCAGCTTGAGGAAGCGATTAAGTGCTTTACCATAGAAATATAAAGTAATTAGTACTGAAAAAATGGAAAGGGATAAGCGCAAGTAAGCTTACCTTAAGAAAGGATATTGTTTTTCGTACAAGAAAATTTCGAAGAATAAAAAAGGATTGGAGTTTTATTATGGCTAAAATGCACCCGATACTAAAATCAAGCAATGTAATTACTAGATATAACGGTGGGGAACCGGTACTTAGTGCGAAGGATATTCCGTATAAGGCAGACTGTATCTTTAATGCCGGAGTGGTGAAATACAGAGGAAGTTATATTATGGCCTTTCGTAATGACTATGACTATAATGGAAAGGGTGCCTTTGACGGGTGTCTGATCGGTCTCGCCTTCAGTGAGGACGGAATCTCTTGGAAGGTGCAGGAGAAGCCCTTTCTAACCGTAGCAGATATCGGTGATCCTGATGTTACGAAGGTTTATGATCCTCGTCTAACCATTATCGAGGATAAGTGCTATCTCTGCTTTGCAGTAGATACCAAGCATGGACTTCGAGGAGGAATCGGTGTCACGGAGGATCTTAGGACGGTAACCATCCTGTCGCTTACGGCACCGGATAACCGTAATATGGTGTTATTTCCGGAGAAGATTAATGGTAGATATGTAAGACTTGAACGCCCCTTCCCGGTATATTCCCGTGGGGGAGTGGATCGTTTTGATACCTGGATGTCTTACTCCTATGATTTAAAGTATTGGGGGGATACCAAGCTCTTATTAGCCGTTGAGGATGTCCCGTTTGCCAATGATAAGATTGGACCGGGGGCACCGCCGGTGAAAACGGAGCAGGGCTGGCTTACATTATTCCATTCCGTTGATATTGATCGTACCCGTGGTAAGAACGGATGGGAGGATCGTTGGCAGAAGCGTTACTGCGCAGGCATTATGCTACTTGATTTAGAGGATCCCTCTAAAATTGTCGGTATGTCGAAGGAACCCTTAATCGCTCCGGAGACGGAATATGAGACGGAGGGTGGCTTCCGTACCAATGTAATCTTTCCGGGAGGAATGATTTTAGAGGAGGATGGTGAGGTTAAGATTTATTATGGGGCCTCCGATACCGTTGAATGTATGGCAACAGCCAAGGTGGAGGATTTGATTGCCTTATGTAAACCTATGTAATAGGTTGTAAGCCAAATTAAGCAATGATATTTAATGGACTCCAAGTAAGGCCCGGGCTGGCCCAACCTTGGAGTTCTTAGCCTATTAAAGAATAAATGGTCATGTGGGAGGAGCGAGGTAGTAATCATGTTATATCCAAGAAGTCAAGAAAATAAGCTGGACGACGAATTGTTTCAAAATCCCGGTAAGGAGTATCGAGGGGCTCCATTCTGGGCATGGAATACGAAGGTAACGAAGACACATATCGAGAATACACTGTCAGAATTAAAGGAAATGGGAATGGGCGGAGCACATATCCATTCAAGAACAGGTCTGAATGTACCCTATCTTTCGAAGGATTTCATGGAGCTTATACGGTATTCCCACGAATATGCAAAGGATAAGGATATGCTGACCTGGCTATATGATGAAGATCGATGGCCCTCCGGTGCTGCAGGTGGACTGGTGACAAGGGACAAGGAATATCGATCACGATTTCTGGTGTTTTCCTCGGAGGAATTATCAGAGGATGGCGATGGTGTGGGTAATTCCTTAGCTTCCTCTGCAAAAGCAGTGAGAAGCAATAATCGAAGCTTTCTGGCGAAATATGAGATATTGTTAAAGGATGGATTTCTAGCGGACTATCGCAGAATAGAAAACCATCAGGCATGTAGGGAAGGATATGATGCTTGGTATGCATATCTAGAGATATCGGGAAATAGTGCATGGTTTAACAACGAAGCCTATCTTAATACTCTGGACTCATCTGCAGTAAAGCGTTTTGTTGAAGTTACCCATGATGCATATTATCATGAATTAGGAAATAGCTTTGGAAGCACCGTTCCTGCTATTTTTACTGATGAGCCTCAATTTTCTCCAAAGAACATGCTAAGCTTTGCAGATGACAAGGTGACCTTAACCATACCCTATACCGATGATTTTGAACTGACCTATGAGAGGAGCTATGGGGATTCTTTTCTGGATCATCTGCCTGAGATTTTTTGGGATCTGCCAGGCTTGGAGATTTCCCTTCATCGCTATCAATACCATGACCATGTATGCGAACGGTTTGCCGAGGCCTTTGCGGATACCGTAGGGATATGGTGTAAGGAACATAATATTATGTTAGCAGGTCATATGATGGAGGAGCCTACCTTACATTCGCAGACCTCTTCCCTTGGAGAGGCAATGCGATCCTATCGATCCTTTGGACTTCCGGGCATTGACATGCTCTGTGACAGAAGAGAGCTTACGACAGCAAAGCAGGCTCAAAGTGCAGCTCACCAATTTAACTGCCCCGGCGTATTGAGTGAGATTTATGGTGTTACCAATTGGGATTTTGATTTTAGGGGACATAAATTAGCAGGAGATTGGCAAGCGGCCTTGGGTGTAACCGTACGGGTACCTCATCTGACCTGGACCTCCATGGCAGGTGAAGCAAAGAGAGATTATCCGGCGTCCATCGGATACCAATCACCCTGGTATAAAGAATATTCCATGCTGGAGGATTATTTTGCAAGGATTAATACGGCCTTAACCCGTGGAAAACCACTGGTGAAGGTTGGCGTAATTCATCCCATTGAATCCTACTGGATGTACTGGGGGACCAAAGAGCATACGGAGGGTATTCGAAGGGAGATGGACCATAATTTTGAGCAATTGGTTCATTGGCTACTGTACGGATTAATTGACTTTGATTTTATTGCGGAATCCTTATTACCACAGCTACAGGGGGAGGATGAGAAGCTCTTGGATGGCTTTGTGGTTGGAGCGATGAAGTATGAGGTAATCATCGTTCCCAATTGTGTTACACTGCGTAGAACTACAATGGATCGATTGGTCTCCTTTGTGAAGCGTGGCGGCAGGGTGATATTTGCAGGAAGGACACCAACCCATATTGATGCGGTTAGCTGTAGGGAGATAGAAGAGCTCGTTGCTGACAGCAGCCGAGTCGAATTCAGTGAGAATGAGATTTTGAATAGCTTGATGCCCTATCGGAGTCTGGAGATTCGAAATGCAGAAGGAACGAGGAGGGATAATCTATTATATCAGCTTCGATCCGATGGGGTCGGACGATGGTTGTTCCTATCCCATTCTGAGAAGATGTTTAATCCGGATCTTCCGAAAAGGGAGGAGCTTATCCTCAGCATAGATGGGAGCTGCAAGCTTCAAAAATACAATGCCTTTACCGGTGAGATTTCCCCTTGCAGGTCATTCTGTGAGAAGGGCAGAACCTATTGGAGGGAGACGGTATATGAGCATGATTCCCTCCTATATTATCTTGAGCCTTATCAATCCTTTGAGGATAATCAGGAAGATTCATTTTCAACAACACCCTTAGAGGCTGACTTACAAAAATCGGAGCAGTTAGTGGTTATGACAGAACAAAATAAATCCTCATCCCTAAGACTGTCCTCAAAAAATAGGGTGGTGTTATCGGAGCCCAATGTACTTGTACTAGATATGGCGGAATATCGCTTTGATGAGGAGCAGTGGCGGGAGGAAGAGGAGCTTCTTCGGATTGATAATCGGTTTCGGCAGAAGCTGGGCTATCCAATCCGAACAGAGGCATATGCTCAGCCCTGGCTCAGGGAAACGACCCCAAGCCCCGAGCATCAATTAACACTGAGATTTCGAATTAACACGGAATATGAGGTGATATCTCCAGCCCTGGCATTGGAAGAAGCGGAGGATACGAGAATTTGGTTAAACGGTATTGAGGTTCCGAGTATGATAACCGGTTGGTACACCGACAGGGATATTAATACAATAAGCTTGCCTGGGCTTAAGCTTGGAGAAAATATATTAGAGGTCACAATACCTTATCATTCTTATAAAAATGTGGAATATCTGTATCTTTTAGGTGATTTCTCGGTTCAAGTAGCTGGTCGTTGTACCATAATACAGAAACCAATCAGAGAAATCTCCTTCGGAGATATCTGTATGCAGGGGCTACCTTTTTATGGAGGGAATCTGACCTATGAGCTTCCGATACAGACAACGGATACCGGAAAGCTTAGGCTGGAGATAACCAGGTTTCGATGTCCGTTGATGAAGATCGCTTTGGATGGTGAACAAAAGGGCTATATCGCTTTCTCACCCTACTTCTTGGAGCTTGGAGAGGTAGAGGCAGGCAATCATATCATCAGTATTACGGCTTTTGGTAATCGTGTGAATACCTTTGGACCAATTCATAATTGTAATCATACCGAGCATTGGATTGGGCCGGATGCTTGGAGATCGGAAGGTGCCGCCTGGGCATATGAATATCAATTAAAGAAGACCGGAATATTAATAAGTCCAAGGGTTACACTATGGTCTTAGTAGCATCTGTTAGGTACTTCTTCTCTCGATAGTTTTATGGCAGCATACGGAGGCGAGTTGGTTTTCCCTATAAGTGAATAAAGGTTCCTTCTATCCCGGGGTAACATTTGACCGGCAAGAAGGAACCTTTTTATAAAGTTATGTTCATATATTAGAAGTGCATCTTACAAAGGAATAAAGCTGCCTTTGTTTTTAACCTATTTACAGAAATCGATAAAGTCCTTTTCGCTCATATGTGATCCGACCAGTTTCCATAGGGCCTCCTTTGTATTTCCGTTAAAGTGCAGACCCGTAACCTCGTTCTCAAATCGATTCATGCTGCAGTAGAGATAGGAATACCAATTTGGATTGAGTCGTTTTCCGGCAAAAGCAGTGATATAGAGATTCTCTAATAGAAAATCGAAGGCCTTATCAAATACCTTCTTCTCCATATCGAAGGTTTTCTTGATATCCTCCTTATCGAAATAATCATATCCTTTGATCTCATCATAGATGCGTTTGGCATCGGGATAAAGCTCCTTAACTGCTTTGATTCGTTTCAATAATTGATATGCTTTTATTGAGAGATAGGTGGAACGTTTTTTAAAGGCCTTACAGTAGACAACCTGATGAAGCTCAATTAATCCAATGATATTTTCCATATTGTAACCAAGACTGCATAAGGAAGGCAGATCAGGATTGTCATTGCATAGGAGGATTCCGTGGGTGTCTATGTAATCCTTCAGTGCTTCCTGCCTTGCCTGCCCATATTGGTGAAATAGAAGCGGCTGTATTACTCTTGAATGCAGTATGCTTCCGCAATCCTTACAAAGAAGATGCTCGATATTAGAACACTCTCTACCGGCCTGATAAGCATAATGATCGGCAAAGAGCTGCCCCTGTCCCAGCTGATAGCCGACTCCGATGTTGGTACTATTACAATAGGTACATTGTTCTATGACTTTAATTTTCATAAGCAATTCCTCCGGATTAATATATATGCTGCGATTATCATATGATTATAGCATGAATATAAGCAAGTTCTGAGCATAGCTGGCACGCTTCAAAGTTATGCAAGCTTGTATCATGTTCTCTATGCAATATTATATCATAAGAGATGGGAGGTAAACAGGGAAGCAATCAAGAATTACGAAGGAAGGGATGAAAATATTGCATGGACTCAAGATATCGTATTTCAAGGGTTATAGCTGTATAGCAATATGAGTCTTATGACAATGTTGAAATATGGAATTTTGTGTGATAAACTTAAATAAATAGTTAAATTTTAAACTAATTCTTTTATTGGGGGACAACTATGCTTAAAAAGACATT
>JAEYXC010000438.1 GCA_023428655.1 Bacillota bacterium
TTGGACATGAACATTTGCCTTATATGAATGATAAGGTATATCAGTTTATGATGGAATTATGATGAGTGAATATGATAAGTGATATGATAAGTAAATATGACAAGTAAATATGACAAGTAGATATGACAAGTAAATATGATATTGGTTAGGTACAATGGTAAATTAAACTTGTAACAAGGGATATTATATTAGATGGTATATAGGAAGGAAAGGACAATGCGCACGTGAACCAGTGATAATCTAGCCTTACAGAAGGAGATTATTCGGTTGGGATGCAGGTTGTACTTTCCTTTCGCATTTTTTGTTCACACTATTATCCGCTATATCACCTGGTATTTGGAATGGATTAACGGAAGGGAAGATGGCATTTTTTGTTAGAAACGGAATAAGGAAGGATACGCCGTGAAATAATTATTACCTGCTGATATAGGCAGGTTTTTTTATGTCTTATTTTGGATGAGAATCGTCTTATAATGTTATCAAAAGAAAGATAATCACTTGCTTCGTACCAAAAGAAAGATAATCACTTGCTTCGTACCGAAAGAAAGATAATCACTTGCTTCGTACAAAATGAAAGGTAACCATATGCTTCGTATTAAATTAACGGCTTCTATTTTGAAGCAAAGGCGTTAATAGCAAAGTAAGGAAATATTGCATGGAATATGCTACAATATATTTATATGATTGTTAATTTGGACGACAATTATTAATAATGTCCTAAAATAAGATAGTTGGTTATCTGTTATGACATATGCCGAATGGAATAATATTCTATAATTACATTACTGGATCAATTATATATTCTAATTGGCATAGGAATGGAGGTAAAGATGAACACATATATATATGAGGCCATAAAACATGATAACAACTTTCCTGCCAGGGTATTCACTACCTCCATCGGAAGGTCAAGTTATCATTGGCATTATGATTATGAGCTTATGCTGGTGCTAAAGGGCTCCGTATACATGAGTCTATGGCCGGAAACATGTGTTGTGGATGCAGGGAATATCGTATTGATCAATTCTAAAGTCGTACATGGTTTACAGAAGACAAATCAGGAGAATATATGTCTGTTTATCCAGCTGAAACCGATGCTTTTTGAAAATTGGCAGGATAAGAACCAGCAATACCGTTTTTATTTGAATAGTGTGGCAGAAACAATTAAGCCTAAGATGCCCTATAGTAGGTTCATTCGTACCGCGGCTCAAATCGGCCTGGAATGTGATGGGAGAAATATAGCAAATCTATATCGAATCCAGGCTCTACTCTATACCTTAGTGGCGGATTTGTTTGAATTTGTTCCTTATGATATAAGACAATTCGCAAACAATCATGCTACTGAGGAGGCTGCAGATATTTTATTGAAGATTATCGAGTTTGTGGAGCAAAATTATTATGCGGAGAATATCACAAAAGAACTGGGCCATTCCATCGGTATGAGTGAGAAAACCCTGTATCGCTTTCTAAAGTCCCATACCAATCTTACGTTAAAGGAGCTGGTAACCTCCATAAAGTTGGAAAAGGCACAGTATTTACTGTCAACCACAGACAAACCGGTTAGTGTGATAGTACAGGAAGCCGGGTTTGGTAATGACAAAACCTTTTATCGAATTTATAAAAAGGAGACCGGAATGACCCCGTCCGAATTCAAACAATTTGGGGCCCAAGCGAAGGAAAATAAGGAAATTCAGGGATATCTGGACTATAACAAGGGTGAGGCAATAAGATTACTCCGCAGCTTTGTGTAAAATAATCTGATAGGAAAGGGAGAGATCATATGAAGTGTACAAAAAGCTATCGTCTTACATATAACGACAGAGCCAAAAAAATCCTAGAGGAGTTAACTCTGGAACAAAAGGTGCATCTGATGGGTGGAACCGTATCTTTGGAGGAAATGTTAAAGGATATGCATGGGAGCAAGCATTATAATTATGTTCCTTACCCCGCCGGCGGAATAAAAGAGAAGGGGATTGAACCTATGCTCTTTTGTGATGGACCGAGAGGTGTTGTATGCGGTACCGATAAGAGTACCTGTTTCCCGGTTTCCATGCTTCGAGGGGCTACCTTTGATACGGAGATGGAGGAACGAATCGGACGAGCAATCGGCAAAGAGGTAAGAGCCCACGGAGGTAATCTTTTTGCCGGAGTATGTATTAATTTGCCTTATAATCCGGGTTGGGGAAGAAGTCAGGAGACTTATGGCGAGGAATCCTATCATCTCGGACAGATGGGTTCTGCTCTGGTTAGAGGAGTCCAGGAAGAAAATGTTATGGCCTGTGTAAAGCATTATGCCTTTAACTCCATGGAGATTTCAAGATTTAAGGTAAGTGTGGATTGTAACAAGAGAACGGAACGAGAGGTATATCTGGCTCATTTCAAGGATTGTGTGGATGCAGGTGCAGCAAGCATCATGAGTTCCTATAATCTCTATCAGGGAACCTATTGCGGTCATCATGATTATTTATTGAATCAGGTTCTAAAAAAAGAATGGGACTTTGACGGTTTTGTTATGAGCGACTTTATCTGGGGCGTGAAGGACACCGTAGAAGCGGCCAATGGTGGGCAGGATATGGAGATGTGCTGCACTCAGTTCTTTGGAGATAAACTAATTCAGGCGGTGAAAAACGGCGAGGTACCGGAGGAGAAGATTAATGAGGCTGCTCTTCGGATTATTCGTACCATATTATCCTTTACTGAGGCGGATCAACGCAATTATAAAGAAGAGGTTCTGGGATGTAAGGAACATATCGATCTAGCATTGGAAGCGGCCAGAAAGGGTATCACCTTAATACAAAACAAAGATGAGGTGCTGCCGATCGATAAGAAGAAGGCACATCGTATCGCAGTGTTTGGAAAGCTGGCAAACAAAGCCAATATCGGTGATCATGGCTCCAGCAGAGTGTTCCCTCCTTATGTTGTAACTCCTTTGCAGGGACTTGCGAAGGTCGCTGAAGATACCGAGGTGATATTCTATGACGGCACGGATTTAGACCATGCGAAGAAGCTTGCTGCGGATGCGGATTATACCTTGTTTGTTGTTGGCTTTGATCATGACGACGAGGGAGAGTATATCTCCGAGAGTCAGACAAACAGCTATACCGGATCCATTGGCGGAGATCGTAAGGCTTCACTTGGATTACATCGGGATGAGATTGAACTGATTCAAGCAGTAGGACCAATTAACAGAAATTCTGCGGTTGTTCTAATTGGCGGAAATATGATTATGATTGAAGAATGGAAGGACTGCGTGAGTTCGATACTGATGGCATATTACCCCGGTATGGAGGGCGGAACGGCGATCGCAGAGATCCTGTTTGGTGAGATCAATCCAAGTGGTAAGCTACCCTTTGTTATACCGGTGAAGGAAAGTGATTTGCCTCAGGTAGACTGGGATACGAAGGAACAGTATTATGATTATTATCATGGATATGCTAAGCTGGAGAAAGAGGGAATTAAGCCCTCCATCCCTTATGGCTTTGGATTGTCCTATACGGTCTTTGAGACCTTTGGAGCACAATTTTCAACCGGTCTGGAGGATATCACTGCCTCCTGTAAGGTTAAGAATACCGGAGTAATGACTGGCACAGAGGTAGTACAGCTTTATGTCGGCTTCAAGAATTCCTCCATCGATCGTCCGATCAAGCTTCTTCGTGGCTTCCAGAGAGTAGAGCTACAACCGGGAGAAGTTAAAGAGGTCACTATTCGGACTCCACTCGAAAAGCTGAAATGGTTTAATGAAGAAAAGAACAGCTGGGAATTAGAGCATATGGAATACGAGATATATCTTGGTACAAGTAGTGCATTTGAAGATCTGCTGGAGGGTAAAGTTACATTATAATCGAAGGAATTTTGAAGGAACAAGGCAGTAATCTGTTTCCATTCATATCATTTTATGGTACAATTAATATAAGATTAAGCTGTTGTACATATTAATGTGGTTCTAATTGGAGTGGCGAGTGATGTGGAGCATAAATCCGGTTAGAAACAAGGAAAGTATTATGAAGGGCCTATCTTTATAATGGCATGAGAGGAAGCAAGAGGATGCGTAAGGAAATAATGATTACAGTAATTGACGGACAGGGCGGTGGTATCGGCAAAAGCATCGTTAATAAGCTGCGGAAGAAGATTGATAAGAAGGAAGGCATCACCATATGTGCACTTGGAACCAATTCCAATGCGACCAATACGATGCTGAAGGCCGGTGCTGATATAGGGGCTACAGGCGAGAATGCAATCACCAGAACCGTATACCAGTCCGATCTGATACTAGGCCCAATTGCGATTATTGCAGCAAATTCTATGTTAGGTGAGCTTACTCCGGAGATGGCTTTGGCCGTCAGCTCCTGTCCTGCAAGGAAAATACTAGTCCCACTGAATCGCTGTAACATTATGATTGCATTTGACATGAGTGCTACCACGGAGGCATATATCGATTACTGTATTAAAATGGCGATGGATTATTTAGAGGATGTTATAAAAAGCATGGAATAACGGTGTTTTTGTTGTTAAGGTATTGACGATTTTTCAAAATATGTTATCCTATATTAGGATAGGTTGCCAGGAAGGTAATCAACAGTAAGAATACTGTTAGGGATTAGTATAAGGTTTTCATAATGAGTCTGTGCCCCTGGATTATTGGGGCAGGAATACTTAACATGATAATCATAACAACGGAATTAATTATATGAATCATGAAGATTCGGTCAGTTGAGAACAGCTGCTGTATTTTCATGATTTTTATTTAGTGTTAGAGATTCGTTTATCAACAAGCTAGCTTGCTGCCAATGGCTTTGTCCAAGGCATAAGAAAAGCGAATATTGTTTTCTTTCGTTGGTTTCACGATATCGAATAGGAAATTTCTTTACTCATATTGTTATCGGAGTGATAAGTGAACAACGGATGTAAGACTTGAAGCAAGACGATAAGGGGGATAAGAATGGATATCCATAAATTATTGGAGCAGGTACAAAATAACGAGGTTTCAATAGCGCAGGCAGAGGAGCTCCTTAAAAAACTACCTTATGAGGATCTGGGCTTTGCGAAGC
>JAEYXC010000443.1 GCA_023428655.1 Bacillota bacterium
CTTAACGAAATAGAGGGCTATGGCACCGGTTTGTTGGTGGCATAGCCCTCTGTTTCGTTATGTAATTATAAAAGTGAATCGGGAAGAATGAAACAGGAGCCAGCTGGCGAGTGTTTTATTCTTCCTAAGCCTTGCCATGGTTTTCGGGCAAGGCTTTATCCCGTTATCCGCGTAACTAAAAGGAAGTATAGACCTAATATTTCTAGGGCAATACTTCCTTTTTGATTATGTGATTCATATGAGTGTGTCGGGAAGAATAAAAACAGGAGCCAGCTGGCGGAGTTTTTATTCTTCCTACGGCTTTATGGCTTTTTCAGAAATACACTTTTTCCGTTATCCGAGAGATATATCTAACCTTGAAATGTAAATATTCTCATATTTTAATTGCTTTAATTTCTATCTACATCCTTAATTGATAGTACCCAGTTATTGTGACCAACATCATATCGCATAATCCTTGCATCAGCTTTATATCCAACATAAAGATAATCATTTATGTTATTAACAAATGATGTAGATACACCATCTTTAAAAACCAGACCACATAAATTTTGATCAGTAATTTGAAATTCAACAACAGCGAAATTATTGTCAGGAACTTGTATTACTTTTATCGGAACAATTTGTCCTAAATACTTATCTCTTTTACTGTTCATTATCTTAGCTGCTTTATCGTGTCTTTTACTAATAGAAAATGCATCCCAAAGTGCTCTATGTATTCTAAGTTGCCATTCCTCTGTAAAAAGAGGGCCTTCATCATCTCTATGTTGCCAATGAAATGAGTTGGACATTTCGGAGTAATTTCCAATTATACCCAACCTGTACAAGTTGTTTAATACCGCTTCGGTTGAATCTGCAAGAATCGATTCCGGAAGATTGCGCATGACATGTAATTTTAACTCATTCAATGTAAAAATAACTCTAAACCCTTTTAATACTGAAAATATGTCTTCAATATTTTCAACTGAGTATAAGGATAACATTTCTTCTCTTATTTCACGTAGGCTTTCATTAGAATAATCTTTTTTTATTCTTTCAAAAACATCACTTGTGAATGCAGATTTTCCACCAGATATATCATTGCTGATTACAGTAAGTAGACGTACTATATCTCTTGGTTTGTTCCATGTATTATTTAGAATGTAAGAAATCATGTTTTCATCATAATAATTTTCATCTGGAAACCATTTATGAAATACTGCCGGTTCAGATAAACTGTTTCCATTTCTCGATTCTGCTATCTGTATTCTACGTAGTAATATTTTCATGATAGGATGTTCAATAGAGTTAGTATTATGATAATTCCATTTCAAAATATACTCAAAGCCACCTAAAACTTTATTTATTTCTTTTGAAACAATATAATTGTTAATTGCATTTCGAATCTCAGTTCTCAAGGCAGATACAATTTTACTGTCTCTCTTTCCATTTTTCCAAAAAACCAAATTAATTTTTTTAATGGTAAAAATCAAATCACGAATAAGGCAAAGATCACGTTTAAAAAGATTTTTATTTCCATAATATGCTTCCAACTCATCCATAAAAATAAAAAAAGGAACATTGGTTCGTTCTACTAATTTAAATTCCTCAAATGCTTCATCTACCAAATTAACAAACTGTTGATATGCACTTTTTCTTTCAACTTCCTCTGTTGTAATACTTGCTGAAAAAGATCCACTTTGTAAATTCTCAACATCATAGGAAAGACTTGGAGCAATTACGTATTTGCAAATATTGATCTCCTTTTCTACTTTTTGGATTGTCTTTTTGAAAGTTTTCCATTGATCATTAGGAATGAATAACTTACCTTTGTTTATACCGTTAGCCTCAATGATTTTTTTTAGTAGTTCCCATGTCCATATGTATTCATAATCTTGATTATCTTGATCCTCTGTGTTAATATTGGTAGCAATATTAATAACTGATATAATTCTTTTTGCTTGTGAAGCCATTTTTATACGCTTCACTTCATTATAATCCTGTTTAAATCTAATAAACATTGTAACAGTCGAATTATTTTCCTTGTGAAAAAAATTATCTAAATAATAAAGTAGTGCTGTTTTTCCTGTACCCTTATATCCTGTTATAAAACACTGAGTATTATTCATCATCTTATTAGCATCAAAATTATTCGGCATAATATAACTATTTAAAAAACTATCGACCCCATCTACAATTATTTCATCTGCGGCATCTGGTTTCCCCAAATAAATATCACGTAAAGTAATCGGTTGATTCATACCATTTCCTCCTATAAATTACTTTTTTGGTAAATATAGTATCATATGCTATATTTTATCACAAACAATCCCAACATAAAACATTTATTTACTTATGTTGTGACCAAATGACCTCGTATTCGCAAGCTGATAAGCACCAAATAAGAGATGAGCCTGGGGTACATTTTCCGACAAGCGTTAGCTTAGAGGAATTAGTTTGTCTGTCTTACATTACCATTCTCGTAATTCCTCATAGCTACTAAATGGCTCTAATTTAAAATATAATTAATAATTGTAGTGGAAGCATACTATCACCTGGCGACAATGTCCTTCCCATCTGGCAAGCATTAAAAAAGCTCTTCCCTGGTTTTCTCATATTTCCGTTTCCAGTTATTCGTTTAATCGAATAGGACAAGTGATACCGTTTGCTGGAATTACATATCCATTTTGATTATGTAATTTATTACTTTAGTTATGCTGTAGTCGACAATTTGGAGACCATCCGACTAATATATTTATCTATGCTAGATCTAAATCCTCCAAATATTCTTTTACCAGAACAGACTGTTTGTATTTTTCATATGAACTCATGTTTTCTTTTAGATAAGCCCGATGTTCAATAAACGTTACACCTTTAAGTTCACTTATTAATTCTTTAAGGAAATCAATCGTTTTAACAATTAACGGAACTTCACTTCCACTCCATGAATTCGAACTCGAAAATAATGGTATCTTTTTAAATCTACCAATATCATCTGAACAATTTAAAAATTCAAAAAGGCAATCCTTTCTATCTCCCGGAAAAATTGTTGCAATGACTCCAAAAATCATTTTCATTCTTTCTATATCTTTGTAATTTTGATTTATGTAGTTTATTATCCATTGCTTTTTACGCTTTTTAATTTTATCAGATGTTTTTTGTCTATTTGCAAAAATTATACCAGCTTCACTTTCAACCATAAAACTACCTTTTCTTCCAATCATATTATTACAGGCGATTGCAATATACTCTGAAAAGTTTTCAGTTTTCCATATTCTTTCGAAAACTTCATTTTCATATGATGTTATCTTGATATTTCTGGAGACCTTTAATGTATATTTATTCCAAAAATTAATGTTCCTCTTGGCTAATTCTTCTAGTAGTTTCCCAAAATAGTCAAAGTGATTTCCCATTGCTATAAGGTATAATGTTTCGAGTATTTCCATATTATCATCAAAAAGATTTAGTAGTTTATTTATTCTTTCATCATCCACTAATCTCTCTAGAAAGTTTTCTGCTAGAAATGACTTTTTATCTGAGGCTTTAATAATTATTTCACTTATTGATTTAACAATGCTTTTATCAATGCATTTATATTTCTCAAGACAACTTACGCTTGGAAATATTGGTTCTTGATTATTTAATTCCCTTCTAGTAAAAGTTAATAATTTAACAGCATAATCATTATTAATTTCTTCCTCCGGAATAATTTGATAAAATGTGCATTGCCAAATCCGCTTATCCACAAAGTCATAAGTTTTTATTAGTCTTTCAGTCTCCTTTAAGCCAATATTTCTAACTAAAAACCAAATAATTTTCGCCGGATAACTACAACAAGGAGCACCATTCTCTAAATATATGTTAATAATATTAATATATTTTGTAACATCTTCTTCTAAAATGGAAAAGACTATCTCCATACCACTTTGTAGAGACCAATCCTTATCCTTTCTTACTAATTGTTCCTTACATATCTTGAACATTAATTTATAATCTTCTATAGTAAATGTCTTAATTAATTTTTTAATTTCTTCCCTTCTATCAGCTTCATCTTCCTCCCATGTATTTCCTTTTATGTGTTCTTTGATTAACGTTTTGTAAACAACAAACTCTCTATTCTTGTTATACTTACATAACGAATCATCATATGTTATATCTAGCCATTTTAAGAGCTTTTTGATATCATATAAGACGTTACATTGTTCAAATGTTGGCACTTCCCATATATCTATAAATAATAACTTTATACATTCAAAATCATAGGCGATTACTTCTTTACATTCGCTCTCATGTAATCCAATTGCATATGGTACTGATAATATCCGCTCGACAAACCCTTTATATAATTCATTATTATATAAAATTGATAAAGCACTCCATATCAAGAAGCGCATCTTTTTACTTCCCTCTGTTAAAATAATATTAAATCTTATTAAGTTTATACTTCTAGCATTTTCACCTTCTTCAGCTTTATCGATCGTGCATTGCAAAAATTTTTCATAGACATGCAACATTAATATTGTAAAATTTATATTTTTTCCTTCTTCGCAATGTTTCCACATACACTCGATTAGTTCATATTCTTTACAATAGTCTGATTTATGTGAAAATTTATCATATGATAAATTATCAGTTAATGCGAAATAGAAATCCATTTTCAAATCAGCTCTTTTATCAAATAGTAAAAATAAAAGTTCAATTGCATCACTATAATATTGCGAATATTTAAACCCGCTGAGTATATTGACATCAAGAGTTTTTATAGTATTATAATTTTTCTTTCTATCAAAATCATACTTTATTAAATCCTCACTAACAACGTCCGTTTTTTTGATTCTACTTTTTATTATATTTAAAGACTTCTCTTCATTTAATGCATGAAAGCACGTAAGATAATCTATTTGTAATTCAGGCTCTGCTGAATTCCAACTTTCGTTAACTTGTCTTACTATATACTCTTTAATATTATCTGAATTAAATATAGAAATCAGCGTATTTAAAGCGTAAATGAGCTTGTTTTTATATGCAGGAAACCCCAATTTTAAAAGATTACAAATTGAAATGTTTTTCTTTTCAATGAGTACATATTCTAATATGTAATTTCCAAAGCTTTGGTCACTTACCTTTACAGCTTCATCTTGATACATATCAATTAACTCTTTCGAATTTAAATCATGACATATATCAATAAATTTACTTTCGTTTATATTAACAGCGTCCAATATCCGAATGGCTATTTTACTTTCTTTGAAACGTAATGGCCCTAATAATGAGATTGCAAATAATGAATTAACCATCTCTTCATTCAATTCTTGCTTTTCGATAATCTGGCCATAGTAATTCTTAAATATATCCAATGCGTTATCTATAGCCAAGTAACCTTTTTCAACTGATATTTTACCTGCCAAAATAGCCAATCTAATATTTCCTTTTGCTATTTTTGTAATTCGTTCTATATAATCATCGTTTTTAATACCCAGATTATTTATAAGAATATGTTTTATCTCTTCACCTTTTAAAGACTTAATCAGGACTTCCGTAGGCATCATATATTTACATACTATGCTTTTCACTCTCTGCTTTGCATAATCTCTAACTGTCAATATTACCTTTATATTTATCTCATCTGGTGGATTTGCAATAAAATTCATAACATATTCTAAACTTGTGGTCTGATTCGCATCATCAATAAATAGTAGGTAATCTCCTTTGTCAGAGATAAAATTTCTAACATCATTATAAAGAAGTTCACCATTATTTTTGACACATAAAACTTTCCAACCAACCCTCTCGAATTGTTCACATACTTCTAGAGCGATTTTTGTTTTCCCAGTACCAGAACTACCTGTTATCAAAGTGATTACCGAGTTAGATATACTTGAACTTAAATTTTCTAACTCTTCTTCTCTACCCAAGAAATTCATGCTAAGAGGTGCATTCATACCATTTTTATCATACCTTTTTACAAACTCTTCCTTATCAAAAATCTGATCTGTATCAATTGGAATATTCAAAAATTCTGCTGCTAAAAACGGATAATTTATAAGTAAATCATGTGATAATGTACCTAACCCTAACATTTCAATTTTTGTACCATCTATCATATTTTCTATTTCTACAACTTGTTCAATGTGAATATTAGTTGATGTATAAGCACAAATAATCCTATCAATTTTATCATCAGCTAATACTAATTTATCTTGATTAAAACATGAGAGGATATCTTTTTTAATTTTACTAAAAGCATCATCTGATACAGATCCATACATAATTAAAATAAACGTACCATCTTCATTGTTAACAAATGAATCTGGTGTTCCTTTTGTTGTTTTATTTGTCCCTGTTTGAACTCCTAGTGGTTGTATATTCTTGAATTGATATTTTTTATATAAATAAGCATCAAACAACTTTTGAAAACTTCCTCCATCAAGTTCTTTAATTGCATTTTGAATTACGTTTAATCTACTCATATTGTTATCTCTCCTTTCATATACATTTATCCTCTTTTTTAAAATTGTCATTGTTTTCCACTGAAATAAATTTTGAGGTCTTTGTTCCTACCTATGTCTTGCTTATTAGATATTTATAAAAAACTTCCCATTAACCAATTCACTGCAACGTACCGATGTCCAGTTTTCTAACTCCTTTGCCTTTTGATATAATATTTCAATAGGAACTTGATTAGATCTGCTTGAAATATTCAACACTCTAGCTTCTGGCGTATATCGAAAATCTATTGCCTCAGACACGATATGGGGTGATAGATTTCTGTATGCTTTTGTTGGTTCTATGCTGTCTGCCACTACAAGTATATAAAGAAGTGGATTCTCATGAAAATTTATGTTCTTAAACCTTTCTGATAGCAAGACATCAAGTCTATATAGTTCGTATAACTCTCTACTCTCATCAGGCTGTTTCCATATATTGTGAGCCGAAATACAGTCCGCAATATATGAAAATATGGGCAATTGCTCGGAGCAGAAATGCCGTTCTTTAAAATAAAAATTATTTAACGTAACTTCTCCCTCATGCCGGTAAAGAACTTTCATATATGTAGATATATAGTTTTTTACCATCCTATCATAGAAAAGATATCCACCAACTATTCCGTGATCCACTCTGCCACGATCATTTATACAATAGTTGAAATATCTAGTCGTAGTAGCATAAGAATATTGATGACCTGCTATTTCTGCGCCTGTATTAAAGCGAAGTTTCGGGTGTCCCTGTAATGTAAATGCGTGATGTGTAACTTCGCGAAGTAACGCATGTTCGATATTTAATTCAATTCTCTGTCTCGAATTTCTTATACTATATGATAACTCTGGAGTAGGACAAAACATCGAAATATCTATTCCCAGTTCTCTTTTCATTCTGTGCAGAGCATCATATTCCTGTCGCTCAATCCTATAAGGGTTTCTTGAAAATCTTAATTCAGGCATCGGTGCATGATTTGGTATTGTAATAAGATTATCCTGTCTTTCTGTAACGCAATAACCATAATCATGATACAAGAATGTCAAAAACCATAAATATGAAACGGGAATTCATTTAAACTCTCGATTGAAAGTGTATTTCCTCCATTCAAGCAATTTTCAATAAGTAATCCTAAAAAGAAACCTGACACCGTATGTACTGAGCGTTCATCAGGGAGTGAATATTTTTCTTTAAAGTCAAGGTTCAATACGCTTTCTTTACGTCCTGCAACACAGTAATTATGAATAGAATCATTTGCTTCTATTGGATTTAATAGCGCAAGTTCTTTTTCACCATTCTTAAAATATAATTGTATAAAATCAGAAGAATTATTCGCCTGTAAAAGATCTTCTTCTCTTATCTTAATATTATAATAATTCCAATCAATACCGTTTCTATTCGCCATAGTTCGCTTTATAAAATTAGAATAACGCATTAAATATCTCCTTTTCTTACTAATTGCTTTTAAGTGGAAATCAAACTTTCCATTGCTATTGTTTTAAGATAAAGTTCTCGGCTATTTATTAGCCATATTTTACCACTTTTATTGACAAAATAAAACACCTATTTACTGACTTTTGGAACAATGTTCCAGTATAATTTTGTAGTCTAATTTTGTAGTTTTTGGGTGCCCATTATCTTCAAAATCAATTCTTTCCCTAACATCAAACTCTCACCCCGCGACCATATCCTTACCATCTGACAAGCATTAAATAAGGTTTTCCCTAGTTTTCTTATGTATCTGATTCCCGTTATCCGCTTAACATAAAAAGATCTATGGAACAGTTTTACCTGTGACATAGATCTTTTTTATTTTATGTAATTATATAAATGAGCCGGGAAGAAATCAACAGGAACCAGCTATTAATCAATTCTCCCTTTCCGCCAGATTCTTAAGTGTAAATCCTACTTCCTGTAGCACTTCAAGCCTTTGCGCTATCTCTAGATTCGCTCTTGATTGTTCCTGTGCAATCGTATTATTTTGTTGGACATTATTTAGTACCGCTTCTACAGAGTCACTAAATCTCTTGAGTTGGTTATCAATTTGGGCAACAGAATTCTTGCTCTCATCCGCTAATTTGCGTATTTCAGATGCGACAACGGTAAAGCCTCGTCCACTCTCACCTGCTCTTGAAGCTTCAATTGCAGCGTTTAGCCCTAGCAAATTTGTTTGTTTTGCCACATGTCGTATCGCATCTAATATAACTGTGACTTTCTTTACTTCTGCATAAGTTTTACTTGCAATATCAGCTGTTTCCTGGCTGGTTGCGGCAAGTTGCTGGGAGGATGCTGCTAATTCCTCTACCGCAGCTGAAGCTTGTTCGATAGAGTCATATAATCTCGAAGCATTTTGTTGTATTTCTATCGTTTTAGCCTGCTTATTACGACGCTCTACGTCCTGAGCTTCTGCTATTCTCACTGCATCATTGATAGCACGTTTAATTGAGACAATGCTGGTATCTATTACTAAGGTTTTCATATCATATTTATGAGCAATCTCAAAGGTGTTCGTTCCACACACAACTCCCTTGATCCCTTTTTCATGAAGTTGTCGCATTAATTCCTCTTCTTTTTCCACACTACATGGATTGATTATTATATTCACATCTGAAATATTATAATTCGAGATTACATCGCCAATTAGCTTTTGTGACGCAATAACCGCAATATTTTTAACTCCTTCCGACGCAAACTTCTCCACAGGTCTTAAGATATCCTCCGTAGAGAATATGATTTCAACAACTGGTCTTTTTGTTAATTCATGAATTGTATCCGCAGTTCTACCACGACTAATAAAAATCTCCACATCCGGATATTCTTGCGCGATCGAACGGCTCTCGGCTAGTGTACGAGTTATGATCGGAATGTCCAACTTCATTTCTGTGATTACCTGCTTCGCTAATTTTGCCATCTCCGTAGAAACCGCAACAAAAAGAATATTACTCATACAATATACTCCTTTTCCATTCTCTGATTTAGACATCACTCAATATATAACCTGTATCAACCTGATCTCTTCGATTTTCCACTAATCATTATAATGGAAAAGGTTGGTCCATTCCATTCATAAACAATCTAAAACATCTTCTCATTTTTGTTTAAAATGTTATTTGTTTCAGAAGTTGAAATTGGGAGTGAAACATTTAATTTAATTGTTTCATTGATTTACAGAGAAAGAATTTCCACTTGTGTATTTACCAACGTATACTTAACTATTTTGTTAGAAAAATGTCAAATCACCCTATGATTTATTGCCATTTTGTGCTACAATTTTGGCAAGGTTGAGTACCTAATGGATGTCTTGGTATCAACACATTGACTTCCACACTCCTGTTGATCAGGCTGTATGTTACTATTTAATCACTTAATTAGACAAAACGGAGGTATCACAATGAACAAAAGAATGACAAAAGCTATCGTATTAGTTATCGTAATGGTGTTGGCAATTACTAGTACAATTAATTCAGCCCTTGCATCGGAAATGAGTTTCAGCACAAAAAAGACCTATACTCTAAAAACTCAAGACTTAATCTTTGATAACTCCTTGTGGGGACTTCAAGGAGAAAATGATGTAAAGAGCAAAACCATGAAAATCAAGGTGCCCTCCGGTGCTCTGTATATTGAAAGCATGGATTGGAATACACCCTTTACTATAACAATCACAGATTCGAAAAAGAAAACTGTAAAAACTATAAAATCTAAGAAGCATAGTGCTTTTGAGATGGGGGATGAGATCATCTCTTATAGGGTGCTTACTGGGGTAGCTTTATCAAAGGGAACATATAATGTCACCTTTAAAAGTACTTCCAAGAAAAAATTAAACGGAAGTACTTCCTTCGTTATGTTATCGAATAAATCAAAGACGATTGATATTATGAATCAAACCGATATTGCTGTAACAAAAGATAAAACATATAAATTTGCATTCAATATTGCTGAAGAAGGAACATATTCCGTTACAGCAGCTCTTAAGAGTTATGATATAGACCTTGAGGGATACGAGAGTGTATCCTATAAAATTTTAGATAAAAACGGAAAGGTTATAGCCACTGCAAATGAAGATGGCTCCTCTTTACAGAAAAAACTTTCTGCCGGGGATTATACCCTACAGCTTAAAGCACAGAAAGATGGCATAATATCTATATTTGCCAGCTTGGATTAAGGAGATCATATCCTTCCCTTCCACACTCAATAAATAAGCGCTTTCCGGGTATTCTCTTATTTCAAATATCCGGATGTCCGCTTCCAATAAAATAAGACTCGTGCCACATATATTTGATATGATACCTCCAAAGTAGACAAGGGAAATAACCAAATCTACTTTGGAGGTATTTTTATGGGTAAAAAATATAGATATTCCATTGAAGAGAAAATATATGCAGTAAATGCATATCTATCTTGTTCAAAGAGTATTCAGAAAATTTGTGAGGATATAGGAATGCATTATTCTAACAGAGGTGGTAGTTGTATCCGGCAATGGGCCAAAAAGTATTCTAAGTTTGGGGAAGCTGTACTCTATGATAAGCCTCACAACAAATCATACTCTGCGGAATTAAAGGTACAAGCTGTAGAATCATATCTTAAAGGAGAGGGTTCTATTGATGATGTTTGTATTAGACTTGAAATTACTAGTAATGCTATTTTAAGACGGTGGATAAAGAAGTATAATGCCAATAGAGAACTTAAGGACTACGATCCTAAAAGGGAGGTCTATATGGCAGAAGCAAGAAGAAAGACAAGCATTGAAGAACGTAAAAAAATCGTTGAACACTGCATTACTCATAATCGTGATTATAAAGGTACAGCAAGTTTATTCGATGTATCATACAGCCAAGTATATTCGTGGGTTAAGAAATACGATACCAACGGAGAAGATGGATTGCTGGATAAACGTGGTCATCATATAACCGATGATGAAGTAGATGAATTAGAGCATTTACGAAGAGAAAATCTGCGTCTAAAACGAAAACTACAAGAAAGTGAAATGGCTGTTGAACTATTAAAAAAAGTGAAGGAATTCGAAAGGATGTGAGACTTGGAAAACTGCGCTACGAGCCTAAATATTTAGCTATTAGGCATTTCCATGAAACAAAAAATTGGAGTATTGAATGGATGTGTAAACAGCTTGAAATATCTAGAGCTGCTTATTATAAATGGTTGCACCGTGAACCTCCGGAACAGGAGTTAGAAAATATGAAGATGGCAGAACTTATCAAAGAGTACGATGAACGCTTTAATCATATCTTAGGTTATCGTAGAATGACATCTTGGATTAACCATTTCAACCATACTAATTACAGCAAAAAACGAGTACATAGAATCATGAAGAAACTAAATATTAATTCTGTAATTAGAAAGAAAAAGAAGAAGTATAAGTCATGTAAAGCTGAAGCAGTTGCAGAAAATGTGTTACAAAGAGATTTTTACGCTACAATTCCAAATCAAAAATGGGTTACAGATGTAACTGAATTCAAAGTTCCTGGTGAAAAGAAAAAACTGTATCTAAGTGCTATTCTTGATTTATATGATAGGTGTCCTGTGGCATATGTAATCAGCTGCCGTAATGATAACAAACTTGTACTCAAAACTTTTGATAAAGCTATTGCATCAAATCCCGACGCTAAACCGATATTTCACAGTGATCGTGGGTTTCAATACACCAGTAAAGTATTCCAAAGTAAAATTAGAATCCAAGCAATGCAACAATCCATGTTAAGAGTTGGACATTGTATTGATAACGGACCAACAGAAGGATTCTGGGGGATTATAAAAACTGAAATGTATCAAATGTATGAGATTACAGACGAAGCATCCTTACGTCATGCCATTAAAGATTATATACGATTTTACACAGAAGAACGTCCTCAAGATAGATTCAATTGTAAAACTCCGCTAGAAGTTAGAACAGAATCTCTATCTACAAACAAACCACTGGAATATCCTATTCCAGAAAACAAAAGGATAATGAAATACAAAGAAAAATGGTGTGCATAGAAAAACGACCGCACAATCAAGCGGTCGTTTATCAGCATCACATTTTAGATATTTAACCTGTCTACTTGACAGGGGGCATATCAATTTATGTGACAAGAGTCTTATTTTATTGCAACTGTATTAACCATAAGTATCGATATACCATAACAATTAAAGACTGTAAAAAAAGATGGACTTAAAAATCATTTATCGACAGACTCCATTCATTCACTGGAGTCTGTATTCGTTCATTTCGGAGTGCAGAATAATTTTGATTCGCTACACAGTTAGTACAATACGACGATGCTTCAGTAAATTCTTTTCTGCTATCAGAAATCTCAGACTAAACTTCTTTTTTCTTAAGCAGAAATATCTTTAGTACATAAAATACAAGAATGGTTATATACCCACCGACGATAACATCACTGAGGAAATGTGCTCCCATAATGATGCGACTGATTGCTACCATGACTCCCCAGAGTGTAGCTGCGATTACTGCTGCCCGCATCAGTTTCCTTCTCTCTGCTGGGATAAATATTGTGTATGCCAGCATCACAAAACCATTGGCGGTATGTCCCGAAGGAAATGATTTAAATTCTTCATTATTCATAAAACCATTGATCTGATACCAGTAGCGAAACTGATCGATGGATTCAATCATCCTCATTCTGGGACGCGCCCAGATAATCTTTAATACATTCACGATCACAATCTCGCATACAACAAGCAATATCAGTAATAATGCATGTCTGCGGTAAGTTCTCAGTCTTTCCTGACCAATTCTTCTTATGCCGTACAGAACTGCTGCCAGAAGTGCAGATGCTATTCCCAAGATTACCACATAAGCCGGACCCGGCATTCCTGCCTCGTCAAATTCATAGATATAATGTATTGCTGTGAAGGACGATAACAATGCGAACAGGATCATAAACAAATAACCGGTGGTACCTGTAATGATATTTCTCCACATTGCCCCTTTTCTCCTTGAACCAAATAAAATCGCAGTACCTAGCAGCATCCCCAGGTTTGCAGGCAGCTCTCCAAGGATATTAAAGAACCATCCAAAGGCAGAAGAGCGATTAATTAATCGAATAGAAACATCATAATCAATCGTTCCAAAAGCAAGAATACCCAGAAGAATTATGACTGCAACCGTAAACCCGACCAGCCCGTGTATATTGTCTCTCAATTCATTTACTTTCACTCCGTTTATTATCATAAGTAACCCTTCCCTGTTTTATTATTCCGTAAAGCCTTCTCCACCTCACGGCATCTCTATTTCCTTTGCTTCAGTTCCTTATTGGCTTAAAATATTATTATTCAAAAATATTCGAGTATTTTGCAAAGGTGTAACAGATCCTATGTGTTCGTTCGCGCAAGGCAGTTGCAATACCAACCGGATCTTTTTTGTATAATTTGGCTAGCTTGCGTTCATTACCGGTCGGTGCAAAGCTAAGCATTAATTCATTACCATATCTGATTGCAAGATTTACATCCATAAAGCTTCCAAGTACTGCATCCGTTGATACAAGCCCGTCAAATCCCCACTCTTCACGTAATACATTTTGAAGTAATTCCGGATTTCCGCCGGACCATTTATATCCGATGTGGATAAAGCTGGACATCACTCCTGTCGCATGGCCTTCCTTCACTGCAATTTCAAAAGGTCTTATATAAATCTCTCGGATTGCCTGCTCGTTGGCCCAAACCATAAGTCCGGAGCGTGCATTGATTTCCTGCTCATTTAATGCAAAATGCTTTAAGAAAACAATGATATTTTGACTTTGAGCTCCTTGTACAGCGCTGGCACTCATCTTTCCAGAGATCAGCGGGTCTTCCGAGAAATATTCAAAGTTTCTTCCGCCAAGTGGACTTCTGTGAACGTTCATAGCCGGTGCATACCAGCCTTCTACTCCCATTGCTCTCGCTTGCTTACCAATGGATTCGCCCCACGCATAAGCCAAATCATCATTCCAGGTAGATGCGATTACAACTTCCGTAGGATAGGATGCTGCTGTTGTCGCCTTGAAGAAGAAATTCACTCCGGCGGGTCCGTCTAACAATACCGTATCGGGTAACCCTAAACGGTCAATCGCAATCGTTCTCCATCCACCGTTGTTAATCAATGAAATCATTTCTTCTACTGTAAATTGATCCAAATAACTTTCCCAGAGCGGATCATTATAATCTAATCCAACCAGATCCTTCAGCATGATTCCATTGTCTGCTCCGGTTGTAGGCTCTTCCCCGTCCATAACTGCAGGCGCCGTTGTATAAGCGTTGACTGTGTCCTCACTTGCAAGGAAACTGATATCCTCTGCGGTTGGATAGGTTCCCTCCCAATCATTTCTTGACAGGTAAGTTAAGTCACCCTCTGCATAATCAAAACGGTTGGTGATTTCGGTTCCGGTCACTTCATCTTCCTGATAGACTACGGTCTCCGTAACTTCAAATGGAAGATCAAACACTGATTCATGAACGTTTTTGCTAACATGAATTTCATAGGTTCCTGCCTCAAGTACATATGCTTTTTCGGTATTACTATCGTAGGAAGACATATCTCTGGTAGCAAAGCTAATCGTCAATACCTCGGTTTCTCCGGGTTCTAAGAGCGATGTTTTCGCATACTCGGCCAATTCGATTGAGGATTTCTCAATACCACCTTGATAGTAGGGCGCCGAGAAATATACTTCTACGACATCTTTACCGGCGTAAGCGCCTGTATTTGTCACCTGTACCTCTACCGAGATGTTCTCCATATCCATTGACTGTCCGACAATCTCCCAATCAAAGCTTGTATAGCTTAAACCATATCCAAAGGGGAATTGCACACATTCCTGATAGCCCGCTTCATCTCCAGCATATAATGTCTCAAAATAACGATAGCCTACATAAATGCCTTCTTCATATTCGAGTAAATGCATGCTGTCCAGGTTCTCATAGGCATAATCACCAAAGTTCTGTACCGCCGGATGATCTTCAATATGGTATACATAGGTGTCTACCAATCGCCCGGACGGGTTGACTGCACCGGTTAAAATATTACCGACTGCATTGGCTCCTCTGGGGCCGGGAGTTCCCACCCAAAGTACCGCCTGAATGGAGGAATAATCTTCTATAAAGCCTAATTCTCTTGCATTACCTGCATTTACGATAATAATAACATGTTCAAAGTTACTTGCGACCGTATCAATTAAGTCTGCCTGATTCTGATCAAGCTGAAGCTCTTCGATGGAACTGTCTGAAGCTTCCACACTGATATTGGATAGCACCACAACAGCCGTTTCACTGAATTCCTTTGCTTCCTTAACCACATCATCTGTTAAGTATTCAATGGAGGGCTCAACACCTTGTTTTCCACCTAGAAAGGCGCTTAATACCTGACCCATACCCGATGCTTGTTCTTTTTCCACTCCCATATCAATATACATCTGATACAAAGCTTCATTATAGGAAATACCTGCATTTTTTAATCCTTCAAAGAAATTAACCGCACGGCTCTGATCGGCTCCACCGGATCCGCCTCCTCCCATACGGAAGTTAACTGCAGACATACCAAATACATTTACCTTCCTGTCGGTTAACGGTAATAAACCATCATTTTTCAGAAGAACGATTCCTTCTTCCGCAATCCTTTCTCCAAGATCTTCTCCCTCCGCTATGAGCTGTGCAGTAGCCGGATGCTCCGAGTTCACACGGATGCTCATTAAATCCATTATATCTCCGACATACGGAGCACCTATTATCACGATAATGAGAAGTAATACAGCCACAGCTCCCCAGATGGAATATCTTCTGGTTCTCGTCTGATATTTCTTCACATACTTTTGCAGCAGCTTTTCCCTTTTACGTTCGTTTTTCGGCAAGGCTTTGATTTCATTCTTTTTTGCTTTCTTCTCAGCTTTTGCCGCAGCTTTTTCTGCTTTTTTCGCCGCCACTGCTTCCTGCGGTGGCATCAAGGCAAGCTCATTTTTCCAACTTTCCTTTTGTTCTTTGGTTATTTGAAATAGTTGCTTTGCTTGCTTCTTAATTTCCTTTCGATTCCTCATCGTTTGTTACCTCCCAATTACCTTTTGTATTTTTCTCTTTTCCTGTCATCAAATACCATAATCCTTTTATGAAATGTCCATTTACCATCATCAATAATCCGATTAACCTTGCTCTGCTGAACTTTCCACCGGACATCCTAGATACACTTCGAAAGGGCATGCCCAGTACAAATAATACATTGTTTGCTACAATCGGCTTTTCTCTCCACAGATAGAATTGTCGAACAAGTAAAATTAAGCGGTAAATGAATCTCCCAAAACCTCCACCATACTTTGCCTGCTCAATCAGATCAAGCTCCTCAATTGTCTTGCTTCTGTTCCAGTAAGGGTCCGGTAACTTTCTTCCCAGAAGCTTCTCAAATTCACCCAAAGCTTCTTCCTTATACGGGTTGTCCACTTCCTCACCTTCGACATAGATGACTTCCCGAAGCAGTATTTCTCTTGAAGAAGCACCGCAAAGAATCTCATATTCTCCCTGTTCCGTCACCCAGTCCTTCTTTCCGATGTGATAATAGGAAAAGGCGTGCTTTGATAGTGTGATTGCGATTTCCTTACTCTCTCCGGGCTTTAGTGATACCTTCGCAAACCCTTTCAGTCCCTTTTTTTCATGAAACACCTTACGACTTTTTGGTGACACGTAGATCTGAACTATTTCATCCCCAATGTAATCTCCGGTGTTTTTTATCCTAACTTTTACAACCGTAGCTTCATTATTCGGTTCTATGCTCATATCTAAATAATCAAAGGAGGTATAGGACAATCCAAAACCAAAGGGGAATCGTACTTCCTGCTCTTTGGCGTCGTATTGTCGGTATCCAATAAAGATATTTTCTCTATGCTCAGAGGTTAATTCCGGTCCGGGATAATAGGATGCTGATGCAACATCTTCATATCTGACTGGATATGTTTCTGCTAATTTTCCGGATGGATTATTCTCTCCTAATAATGTTTTTGCCAGCGCTTCTGCTCCACCCTGCCCTGGCAGATAACCATGTAAAATTGCCCGTGCCTGTTGGATAAAGGGCATTTCGATGGGTGATCCTCCTGCCAATAGGATGATAATATTCGTATTGACCTCACTTATTTTATTCAACAGCTCAAGCTGATTCTTGGCCAAATGCATATGAGAACGTTCAACACCCTCTGCTTCACTACCCTCATCCAAGCCTAAGAACAAAAGCACAACATCCGCTTTCTTGGAAAGTGCTACTGCCTTATTTAATAAACCCTTATGTTTTGACCCGTATCGTTTGAAGCCCGGCTCATAACCAATCACCTTTAGGGATGATTTTAACAGTTCAGCCTTCAGATTTGACAGGTAGGTAGGTTCAATCAATGAGCTTCCGGCTCCCTGGTATCTTGGTTTCTCTGCAAAATCACCGATGATTGCTACTTTCTGGTCTTTATTTTTCAAAGGTAATATCTTATTGTCATTTTTCAGTAAAACCATGGAGCGGCAAGCTGCTTCAACCGCTTTTGCGTGATTCTCCTTATGTATTTCCTGCTTATTCTCTTCCTTCTCTCCCCCGGGAAGCTTCCTTGAGGTCTGCTTGATCAGTGTTAGAATACGATCCACCTCTTCGTCCAACACCTTTTCCGACAGAAGTCCAGCTTTTACTGCATGTACGATCTCCTCATCGGTCACTCCGCTTGAAGAGGGCATTTCAAGCGTACTTCCTGCCTTTAATGCCTCAACCCGGTTATTGTTGCCACCCCAGTCGCTTACCACCACTCCGTCAAAACCCCATTTGTCTCGCAGTACTTCTTTGATCAGATACTCGTTTTCATTCGCATAAACACCGTTAACCTTATTGTAGGAGGTCATCATAGTCATTGGTTTAGCTTCCTGAACGACGATTCGGAAGGCTTCCAGGTATATTTCATGGAGCGTTCGTTCATCTACGATCTCATCCACAATCATACGATGTGTTTCCTGACTGTTCACTGCATAATGCTTAGGACAGGCTGAAACATTCTGTGATTGTATCCCCCTTGTCATTGCCGCCGCTAGTTTACCTGCCAGGTATGGGTCCTCTGAAAAATATTCAAAATTGCGACCACACAAGGGATTTCTTTTTATATTTAATCCGGGTCCCAATAGAACTGACACCGCTTCCATGGCGGCTTCTTTTCCAAGACATTGTCCGACCTCATAAAGCAGATCGATATCCCAGCTGTTCGCAAGTGTTGCCGCTGTAGGGAAGCAAGTTGCCGGTATACTCTTATTTAATCCAAGATGATCGGCCTTACCCCCCTGCTTCCTCAGACCATGCGGCCCATCTGTAAGCATAAGGGAAGGAATATCGACACGATCGATCGATTTTGTATTCCAAAAATTAGCGCCGGACATGAGAGATGCTTTTTCCTCTAAGGTCATCAACATAATTTTTTCTTTATTTTTAAGCTGCATACAATCTCCTTTGCACTCTTATATAAGTTGATTTTATCTCAAATGACATGTTATAATTAGTACAAATTCCATTAACCTAGTACAATTTCTACTTTGACTATTATCGCTTTCAAGAGGTCATATTTCTACCATAAAATTAAGGAAGGATAGAAGATTTATGATTTTTACATCCAGAGGAGCCATCGATACCAATTTTTTAAGATACGCATTCAGTTCCTTCTATTATTCAACCGGTTACGGTATAGCCTTTTATTCACCCGAAAAGCTATATTCCCCATTTCTCCCTTCCGAAGAACTACAAGAGCCTTATCCCAGATACTATGAGCGTGCATTGGCTAATTGTGATATGAAATACCCAATGAATCAGACAAGTATTCATTATATATCGCCAGAAGAGCTGATGCTTTTGTTTCCTATATCTAATCGAAATCATTATTGCGGAACTGTTGTTATCGGACCAATGATTTTAGAGGGAATGTATCATACAGGCTCTACCCAGAAACCCTTTCCCATTGTTCGGCAATTTCAAATCCAATATCTTACCAATTTGGCAAATTTAATTTTTACCTCCACCTATTATAACCCGACTGTAATTGCTGCTCTTAATATCAAAGAAGAGACTGAAGTAATCTCGCCCTCTGCCGAGAAAATTTTGAATCGTTTGCTACATCACAATATGGAGCAGGAAGAAAAGATCCTCCTCCATATACTGACCTCAAGCGATTCCTTTGTAAAGCTTGCTGTAAAGCACCTTCCGAAGTTTTCTAACCTTGTTTCCCCTCCTCTTGCAGAGGAACCCCTCCGTTCGGAGAAGAACCGTTTTATTGTATCCGCAACGATTGTTTCAAGAGCTGCAATCAAACTTGGTATGCCTTCTGAACAGGCATTTTCTTATTCGGATTATTTTATTAACCTAATCGAAAATTGTAAGACACTGGATGAAGTATGGAAGCAGCTGATTTCTATGTTTTCCTTTTTCCGTGAGGAACTAAAGAAAAGCAAGACCAGTACAAACTTCCATGCAATTACTAACCAGTTGCTGAATTATATCGAGCAAAACATTGATACGAATATGCCTTTGCGTGATATCTGCCAGCATTTGGAGTTAGATTATAAATATGCTTCCAACTGTTTCATAAAGGATACGGGGCTTGGTTTTAATAAATATCTGACCAAAGAAAAAATCGAGCTCGCAAAACGCGAACTTGCGACAACTGAACTTCCTATTCAGGAAATAGCCGAAATGTTGGGTTATAACAGCGCTTATTATTTTACAAGGGCATTTAAAGGAAATACAGGACTATCTCCAAGCGATTACAGAAAACGCAGCCTGCTTCCGCAGTGAGCCTGGCACTTTAGACCGATCGGTTTTCCTACTTATCCGTTTCCTGTTATTCGCCTAACGAAAAGAAGAACTATGGCTCCGGTTTTCATGAGCTATAGTTCTTCTTTTCGTTAGGTTATAAATTTAAGTTAGTCAGGCCTTGCCTGTTTTGGATATCTTATATCAGTGATACAATTCCTAAGCGTTGTTAACAGAAAAGTTTTCGTTATTGAATATACTTTGAAATATCAAGGCCATAAATATCACATGCTGTTTGGAGTATTCCTTCATCTACACCGTTTCTGAAGTATGTTTCCATCTGATGATCCAAATCCGCAAGCACTGCCTCAAAATCCTCCACCACATATCCGTCAACGACATCCCACCAGCGGGCCATGATGGAAATAATCTCTTCCTTCTGCTCCTGCTTTAGATCAAGCCAACTCTCCGTCCGAATACTTAAAACATAATTCTTCTCATCCTCTGTCACAGGCTGAGATTCACCTATTCCCTCACCAACTTCGTTTTTGTCTATTACAGGCTGATCTTCTCCTATTCCTTCGCCAATCTGGTTTTCCATATAATAAGGTGAGAATAGGTAAATATGCTCTGAATCCACATTGCTATCGATTGTATATCCGATCGACTCCGAAACAAAAATTAGCGGTGCATACATTGTATCCTCGATCATTATTGGAGCGGAAGCAAGCGTTGCCTCATAGGAAACGCAATCGTCAAGCTCCTCGTCATATTTTTCGTAATACGCGGTTGTGTTTCCAATGTCTAGGATAATTGTCGGATGCTGTTTGGATGGCTCCCAAACCTCTAACCGCTGTGTGTCTGGAGCCCAGTTCACATCATATCCGATCATCTCCATAATTGCCTGCACGGGCACCATGATTATGTCATCGACGAGCTGCGGGGGAGTATCGTGTTGTACCTCCTCCAAATCCACATAGATTATTACTTCTTCCATAGCGCTCACTTGCGGTGCAGACGGACTGTTGTTGCTGTCGCTACTGTTGGATGCGCTGCCATTGCTGTCGCCTTTGTCGGACGGACTGTTGATGTCTTTGTCAGACGGGCTGTTGTTGTCGCCATTGTTGGACGGGCTTTTGTTGCTGTTACTACTGTCGGACGGGCTTTTGTTGCTGCAAGCAGCGAGGGAGAGTGCGAGCATAAGTACCAGCGCAAGTGCCATGAGTTTCTTCATTATAGTGTTCCTCCTTCTCCTTTTGAAGAATATCTTTTGATGTTCTTGTGTTTCAAACATCCTCATACTATCATATATCCCCCAAAAAAGACCATCCGCTGCACAAAACATGGTTTTTTCGACATGAAATATGTTAAATGATAAAAAACACAGGAGAAAACGGTGCATGTGGCACAGCTTTCTCCTGTTTTACAATTCATAGTTATAGACATGCGGTATAAATTACTATCGAACTTAACAATATTTTATTTCCTAAAACAGTTATATTTACTTGTTTACCGGAGGATGTAAATCCCAATCTGGAAAACAGCTTGCAAAGCCTTCAAGATTTTGAGTCAGCACAACCTTTTCCATCTTTTTCAGCTCTAAATCCGACTGTCCAAACATTGCTTCTAATTCATCAAAATCATTATTACTGTTTGTGTTCATATTAACATCTCCTATGCAATAATATCTCGAATTGGTTCGCTATGAAACTGATTAACAATACTTTTTGTTTTATTCCATTGATCAATGCAAACTGCTATTTTATTCTTGCCTTTAATGCTCATATCCATATATTTCTGATTGATTGCATCAATTTTTGCTTTAATATCTTTCTTGGATTTTCTTATCAATAAAGCACAAACACCTGCTCCCACCATTGCCATTAATCCAACGGGTAATGCAACAATCAGCAAAATCAAAGCAAATATACCAAGTGAAATGGAGGCGATCATCCAATTTCTTGGCGCCTTCGTAGTAGCATGCATAACCTCTTTATTACAACGCTCCGATAAATAATTATCATAATCAGAACATAACTGGTTATAGTTGCCTCCATCTGATGTAATCCCTATCCATCCATCGATATTCATTGTAATGTTCTCAGGGAAATCCGCTTTCTTTTCTGTGATATAACCAAGAAACCCCTTTTTGATATAACCACTGAGGAATGACACTGCCGTTTTTTTCTCCGATGGTGAAACGTTTCCTTCCGTTACTATAACTTTTGACATTCGCTCTACAAGATTGAGAGCCTTTACCTGTCTTAATCGTTCCTCGTCTACAATTGCCTTTTTTGCGGCATCCACATCCCCATCAAACTTTTTTACTGCTATTAGATACTTTTCTTCCTTCCTAAGAGGTTCTTCTTCTTCATCATATTTACTTACGAGAGAAATCAAATTCTTGTCAATCATAGCCTTAAGTCGATCCTGATCAACATAAGCATTCGCGATTCCTCTGAAGTTATCAGCTATTGCATCAACAGAATTAATTCTGCTTACATATGCATTGATTCTACCATACTCTTGAACATTATCTCTAAGTTCGGGAAACTGTTCTTCTATTCCCCTATGGAACTTGTCACAATACCCTTTCCAAAGTTCTTCCTGCTCTTTTTCAAAAAGACTACTGTTTCCTCTGATTTCATTAATCCACTTTGTTATGTAATCATCGCACATATGCTTATCATCTGGACCAAACACGCCATTCACATATGCATCAATATATGTAAAACTACCTTCAGAAAAATTAGCCGCATCCTGTTTGGCAAAATAAATAGATAGCCACTCATAACATGTCTGGATCTTGTTATTTCTACGACATATCAATGCCATTGTTAATGATGTTCTTTCTTCATCTCTCTTAACTGCTTCTGAAATAGCTCTTTCCGCAAGGTCTCTATCATTACCAATCCATGCCGATATCGCTACCAAACATGGTGCCAACCAATACTTAGGGGTTGAAAGCATAAGTTCTTCTGAGACTCTTGATATCGTTGTCTTTTTTACAAGTGCTAAATCTGTCGCTTGAAGAACTCCTAACATGGTCTCCCTTATAACTTTGTAGTTACCATAGTTCTGCTCAAGTTCTTGTCTTACTCGTACAAGTTCTGTAGATGCTTGCTGAAGTGCTGCTGTTTTTCTCTGCTCGATTATCATTTTTTGAAAACTATCAGCCAAGCTTTTCAAATCATTATTAACCTGATTAATTGATGCGCTCATGTTGTCTACGCGGTTTATTACATCAGATGTCATAAAAGCCAGATTGTCTATCTTCTTTTCTAGCTGATTAATATTTAACTGATTTAATTCTGCCATTAGTATCCCCTTCCACTATATAGTAGCATCTTCTTCGTATTTTGTTCTTTTGTTATGATACGAGTTAACAAATTTATCTCTTAATTCCTTTGTCCTCATCGCATTAATTATTTTACCAACCGGCAAAATATAGTTATCATAAAAATACTTTGATTTAGAACGTAAGTAAAAGCTATTATTTGTATAAGGCGAATCTGGGTTTTCGTCAATTGCCTTTAGCAATGCAAAACATGTCTTTGGAATGTCGCAATGTCCTGCTAGGTCCTCATAAATTTCTATAAGATCTTTTGTTAGAAAGTCCATTGATGATCTCTTTTTGATTAAATACGGACACAGCTTATCAACAAAATCACATAGATCCGCAGCATCTTCTTCCGATTGCATGTTAACAGCAACTAATCTAAGAGCTTCTTTCTCATAATCAATTAAATTATAAGCCGATGCTAAAAAGAGCCTTTTCAATTCCTGTACCTCATCATATTCAAGTGCTAAATCCTCAATCTCATGAAAGAAAAACTTAATAGAGCCCTCTTTTCTCCTTACAAATTCATCATAGTATGCCATTATATAAAGTGCAGGAGCATTATCCTTCGATATATTTAAAACATCCATAGCGTAACGCTGAGCGTCCGCAAACTTTCCATCAGCAAAAAAATTGATAGCATTTTCTTTGCTAAACAGCACTTTTCCCGTAGCGTTAAGAGTTGCTCTGGAATAGTACTCTTCCTTACCACACTGATTACAGATTAAAATTCTTTTCTTAGGATCGAATACCACATTGCTGCTTCCACAACCGTGGCACTGTAAACCTCCTAATTCCATCTTATTTACCTCATTCTACTTTATTGTTGAACCTATACTATTTCTTGTTTGCCAAGTAACCGTAGCTTCCTGTATCTTCTTATTAATCTCTTCTTTATCCTGCTTCTCAACAATCAGACTTTGTATCTGGTTTAGCTGCAATAGAAAATGTTTTTGTGATGACTCTAAGAATCCCTGAGATACATTTGAACTGTAGTCAACCATTTCCTTTAGTTTAAGAAGCTGCTTCTTAATATCAGGGTCCGTAGTAACACTAAGTATAGTTGCCAGATGGGAAGATATCGTAGTAATAGGCATTATCTTTTCCTCTGAATGTTTAGTTTGCTTGTCCACACGAGCTACATAGTCATGTATATATAATCTTATAGCAACAAATGCAGTTAATACGGTCAAGTTAAGCACTACTAATATTATGTTGAATTTTCCTGTTACTCGGAATATAAAATATGTATTAATAATGATTGAGACTAATAGATAGACAGATGTATAATACACCGGTATGAAGTTTATTTCTGTTGTATTTCTATTACTTGTTGTCTTAGTCAACAATAATGAAACTCCTGCTACTATAAAAGAAAGTAAGCCAAAACCAAAACCACCCCAAAAATAAAAGCCTGCTCTGTCATAGTCTGCAAACACCAATACAACTACGCACCAACCAATAAATAAAAGAAGCTCTATCAAAAATAAATTTTTTAAATGGTCTTTCCCCTGCATCATACTTTACCTCCTAATATTAAATTTTAGTTCCACATTCAACACAGAACTTAGCTCCCTGGGCTAATTCCTTACCGCAGCTAGGACATACATTAGAAAGTCGTTTTCCACAGGATAAACAAAATTTTGAACCCTTAATAATAATCTCTCCACAGTCAGAGCATCTTAATTCTTCCGTCATTTTAATACCGCAATTTAAGCAAAACTTTGCACCAATAGGACTAGATATTCCGCAAGAATGACAAGTTACTGATTCCGTTTTCTTAGGTTGCATCATATCAACATTTCCGATTGAAGTTTGCGCTAAATTCCCCATGCCAGCTCCAATTGCACCGCCAATACCAGCTCCCATTCCGAGACCCATACCGGCCCCCAAAAACGCTGACGATGTTCCTTCATTTGCTGCAGCAGCCTCCATAACACTATATGATTGTTCCTGTTGATATGTATATCCTTCGCGCTCACGCATACGCGCCCTAGCAGCTGATTCAATATCCATCTTTATAGCTGATCCTTCAGCCTCAAGTTGATCGCGTTTTCTCTGGATCTTCATTTCATTGATAGCTCGTAAATCCTCATCTGGGGCATTAATACTATGAAATGAAAAGTTATCCAAGGTTAATCCGAAATCATCAAAATGTTCTATTAACTTTAAAAATATAATTTTAGAAAACTCTGATAAGTGCGTGCTGATTTTAAGTATTCCAATTCTATGGTCAACCATGCTTTTTGCAAGTAAATCAGGGACATATTCCAAAATTCTCGCTCGCATAAACTGTATCAAATCATTTCGAGTATAATCTGACCTTGTTCCAACTACCTTATGTAAGAATTTTCTTGCTTGAACGGTTGAAATACCTGTATTCACCTGCTCAATATGTACTCCAAACATACCAAATGCTCTAACATGTATGTTAATCTCTTCTTCAGGGTCCATTACAACGATTGGAGCTTGAGTTCCCCATGATAACTCATTCATATAAGTTGTATTTACAAAATATACCGTGCTATGAAAAGCTGACTCACCACCTGTTAAGGAATGACCTATATTCCTAAATGGGGCAAATCTGCTATCACCTGTCTCAAGTTTAATCTTACATGGTCCTATGAATACCGATACTTGAGATTGTCCATTACCATCAGAGTCAATAGAGTTTCCTGCTGTCATATTATTTGTAAAAATCGCCATCTGCGAGGGGTTAACAATTAAATAAGAACCATTAGGGAAATCCTCATATTCGAATTTATGTACAATGAGGCTTGCCTCATTGTCATTTTCAGGCTCCCATTTAATAACATCGACTGAAAATGCGCCAAGTATCCCTTTATGCTGTTTCTCTTTGGGGTTGTTACTTTGAAATAATGACATATACGATCACCTCTCTATTATTTGACTAGATTACTCAATTTACGACACAATAACTACTGTTTATTATAGAATTTTATACCATTTAAGTCAATTAAAGTATCTCAATAGAGTAATTAAATCCATTGATTATACATTTAATTCTATACACTAATTCCAGTGTTCATTAATTTATGCCTCTGTCTAAAGTCTTATCCCCATTTTCCGTACTAGCTTTTATAATCCATTTGTGAAATAATAAAAGATATCGATTTTATAATGGAGGTCTTAGAATGAGAGCATATGAACGATTAATAAATTACACCAAATTTGCTACTGCCTCGGATGAACTGAGTACAACACACCCCAGTACCTCCGAGCAGCTGGTATTCGGAAGGGCTTTGGTCGAAGAGATGAAGGGTCTTGGTATTGCAGATGCAGCCATGGATGAGAATGGATATATATTCGGAACGATTGAAGCGAATATTGACAATTGGTCCGGTATAGTGCTTGGATTTGTTGCACATATGGATGTTGTCAGTTCAGTACCGTTCACTGATATTAAGACGAGAATAATTGAGAATTATGATGGGTCCTTAATCACACTGAATGAAGAGAATAATGTGACGATTAATCCGGAGGAATTCGATTTCATGAAGAACTATATCGGTAAGGATCTATTAGTTACCGACGGAACGACTCTTCTGGGTGCGGATGACAAGGCAGGAATTGCCGAAATTCTTACCATGGCGGAAACCTTATATCAACATCCGGAGATAAAGCACGGAACAATCAAAATCGGCTTTACGCCCGACGAGGAGATCGGTAAGGGTGCCGATCTGTTTGATGTGAAGCGCTTTGGTGCTGATTTTGCCTATACGGTGGATGGCGCTGCTTTTAATGAAGTGGAGTATGAGACCTTTAATGCAGCTTCTGCTGATGTATTTATTCAGGGCGTCAGCATCCATACTGGGGATGCCAAGGATAAGCTTGTGAATGCTTCTTTGCTTGCCATGGAATTTCATGCTCTCTTACCCGAGAAGGAGCGACCCGAATATACGTCGGAATACGAAGGCTTTTATCATCTGGATCACCTGGAGGGCATCGTAGATAATGCGAAAATGCATTACATCCTGCGTGATCATGATCTGAATAAGCTTAATGATAAAAAAGCGGTTATCAATGCCGCGGTTGCAAAATTAAATGAAAAGTACGGACTGGGTACTGTTCGCGTAGAGATCAAGGACTCTTATTACAATATGTCCGAGAAGATCAAACCCCACTGGCATCTGATCGAGTCCGCTTATGAGGTAATCCGGGAAATGGGTGGAACACCAATCAGCAGACCGGTCCGCGGTGGTACCGACGGCTCAAGATTATCCTTTATGGGTCTGCCCTGTCCCAACCTTGGAACCGGAAGCCATAATCATCATGGGAAGACAGAGTTTGCATGTATTCAGGCTATGGATCAATGCACCCAGCTTCTGGTCAAGCTTGCAGAAAAGTATGCCGATAAATAATATCTGATATTGTAAGCAGACACATCCTTTGTTACTCGCTATATCATAACAAGAAAAGAGATACAATACCTGTGAGGTGACCTCTTCCGGTATTGTATCTCTTTCTTTGTTATGTAATATATCAGTGTCGCATCCCCTAATCGACAAAGCACATTATGCTCTGGTATATAAGGGAAAGCCGTTAATCATTTTATAGTTTATTCTTCAGCCACTCCGCATCCTCTTTCAGGCAGGTAAGACGATCCTTATCCGGCGCATAATTGGCTTCCCGTTCTACGAAGAAATGCATTTCTCCCTTACTCTGTGCCTCTGCTGCCGCTTTAATTGCCTTCCAGTCCACGATACCCTCTCCAGTAGCACAGTTCAGCTTCTGATTCTCTTCCATGAACTTCAGAATCTCCGGAGGGAAGATCGGTTTACCGTCCGGTCCGAATTCAAATCGGAACGGCTTCTTCTCTGCGTACATGCTTGTTGCCGGCTTTGGTCCACTTACCGCATTGTTTTCCTTGATATGGATTGCTACAAAGCGGCCTGGATATTTATTCAAGTATTCTACCGGATCCTGTCCCGCATTGGAGCACCAACCACAATCCAGTTCGAAGCCGACATACTCCGGATCCGTATTCTCAATCACATAATCAAGAAGATATTTTCCATCATCCTTATTAAATTCCTGAGTATGGTTATGATATCCGATGATTAGACCATGTTCCTTCGCAATCCTACCGTACTTGTTTAACATTCCGGCAAGCTCCAGCGCTTCCTCCTTGTTCGCAAAATCGAACATGGGACAGATGATCATCTTCCCACCAATGGCTGCCACATAGGGAATATCCTTCTCCATATTCTCCATGCTGACATGGGAGGATACTGCCCTAAGACCTGCTGCCTCCAACGCACTCTTCATCTCCTGAACAGACATACCTCCATAGTTCGAGCCTGCAAATTCCACTTCCTGATAGCCCATAGCGGAAAGCTTTTGAAATGCTTCCGGCATAGGCTCCTTACTGTCAAACCCCAATGAGTAAAGCTGAATACCGAATTTCTCCATTTTGTTACCCCCTCGTAAGTAATTTATAGTGCCTTATTAATCAATACAATACTATTATAAATCATTTTGAAGTATAAATCCATGCTTATTCCTTCTATTAACTTCACTTAAACAAATTAATAATGCCCCATTACCGGCTTATCCTTTGTTCTATGCTTTCTGTCCGGGTCATACTTCTGCCAGTAGATCGCCTTCTCATTATATCTGCAGCGTCCCGGCTCCTTGTTTGCACCATGACCGAAATATACCATCCCCAAAGGCTTAACATGCTCCGGCAAATCGATCAAGCGTTGCATAGTTTCCATTCTTGATTGGATCGGATATATACCGATCCATACACTTGCAATTTCGATATCCGTGGCGGCCAGCAGCATATTCTGTATCGCTGCGCTGCAATCACATACCCATAGGTCTTTGTCCTGGCCCTTCAAGGCGTATTTCATATTTCCGCATACAACGATGCCCAGAGGAGCATTATACCTGGCAAAAACCATCTTATCCTTTGTCTTATCCAATATCTCTTTGTTATTAATAACAACGAACTCCCAGGGCTGGGTATTCACCGCCGTAGGAGCGGAGAAGGCTGCCCTTAATATTATCTCAATCTCACCATCGGTTACCGGCTCCTCCGTAAAATTTCTTATACTTCTGCGATTAAATATGGCTTCTAAGGTTTCCATTATCCTGCACCCCCCACTATTTTATCCTATCTACTACCTTCTAATGGTGTACTGCTTAACCCATCATAGATATTTCTGTTAAAGCAAATTCTTATTGATATATTCCGTTGGCGTGAAGCCATAATACTTCTTAAATACATTATTAAAATGCTTTGCGCTGACAAATCCCGTCTTATCCGCAATCTTATAGATTTTTTCATTAGGATTACTCTTTAACAGAAGAAGTGCCTGCTCCATCCGAATCCGAGTCAGAAACTTGGTGTATGGCTCTCCCATACTCTTATGAAAAAGGTCACTTAAATAACTGGAATTGACCTTCAGATGATCCGCCACCATGGCAAGGCTAATCTGCTCATGATAATGGGTGCAAATGAATTCCTTGGCACTTTCCACTGTATTGGTCGTCTCAGGAATAAGTATAAAGGGATCGTCATGGCCTAGGATCTTAATTACACGCAAGAAAAGTGCATGAACGCTATCCTTATCAAAAGTGCTGCTGCCCATGGATCGATCGATACAAAGCATTAATTCCTGGAAGGAGGACAGAACATAATCCGTCTTGATATTACATTTCCTTGCTAAATAACGAATGAGATAGGACCCATATCTCAATATTGCAGCAATAGTAATCTCATCTTCAAACAATGAAATATACAGATACAGATCGGAAAGGGATTTATTTGTATTTTGGGATATATAATCGGCATATAGAGCTTCACAGATCGTTCCTAATTCCGTGATGAATTTACTTTGACTGACATAGTACCTTGAACTGATAGGAGAATGTACATTTTTTAGGCTTAGTGCAAGTGCTTCCACTGCAGAGGAATAGGATCGTCGAAGACCCATCATATCGTTGACAATATACCCAAAGGCAGAAAGGATCTTAGGCTTTATCCGATCCCATCCCGTAAGGAGCTCCTCTTGAATGGCTTTGGCACTCACTGCAATGTCTTCCTCCGATTTTGCGCAGAGAAGAATCAGCGTATACCCTTCATCCTCATAGATTAGACTATAATTATTCTTGTAACAATAAGCTTTGATTCGTTGATATAATTCCAGGGAGTAGGAGGTGTTCTCCAGCACCCTCTTTTCCTGAAGCATTAGGTGAAGTTCATCGATACAGAGCAGCATAATGGCATAGTATCCCTGGTCAAAGTTTATTTTTCTGTCCTGAAGAACATGATATAACAGCGGTATAGATCCGGTATTTCCGCGAAGCAAGGCGGAAAGGAGCTCCTCCTTAACCTCCTGGTCAGAGTAATGGTCATAGCTATTTACCGATATCCTGATATCTGCCCTTACCGACTCTGACGTAAGCTCAGCTTTGATTTTGGATAGGGTTTCATAGATATCTTCATCGCTCAGTGGCTTAAGCAGATAATCCGACACCCCATATTTGATTGCCAATCTGGCATACTCAAACTCGTTATAGCCGGATATGATGATCACCTTTGCTCCAAGCTCCGAGTCAAAGATATGCTTCGCCAGATTAAGGCCATCCATTTCCGGCATTTTGATATCCGTAATCACGAGATCAAAGCTCTGCTTTTGCAGAAGCTCCACTGCCTCCAAACCGTCACAGGCAATGCCCGTCACACAGAACTCCGGGCATATGTCGGACAGATGCTCGCCCAGATATTGTCGCATCAGCGGTTCGTCGTCCACAATCAGAGTACGATACATGGTAATGTTCCTTTCTAAATATGTATTAATTAGGTTTAGAGTTAAACGCCCTTCTGTGTTATGTCAATTTGCACCTTAAAGGCTCTCCCTGCATTGATACAAACATGGTTTGGTGAGCATAACTTCATCCAAGCGGGAGCGTGTTGCGAATAGGTAAATACAGAATAATCTTTGTCCCCTCAGCCTCCGAGGAGTGGATAGTAAGTCCATATTCATCACCGTACTTTAGCTTAATCCTCTTATTTACATTGATTAAGCCGATGCTTTCTGTAATAGAGGCACTCTCGCAAGCGGTATCCTCGATGGAGGTAACGCGGGCTAGCTCTTCGTTCAGGCTTCTTAATTTATTTTCTTCAATTCCAACTCCATCATCGGTGATATGGATGGTAAAATACTTCTTCTCCACCGAGCTGTTAATTCGTATGGTTGATTTTCCCCGTTTCACCTCACAGCCGTGAATAATCGCATTCTCCACGATTGGCTGTAGCGTTAATGCCGGTATGAGATAATCTTGATATTCAGGGGATATATTGATCTCATAGGACAGATGATCACCAAACCTTGCCTTCTGAATACCAAGATAAGCATCCACAATATCAATCTCTGTTGCTAAAGTGATATTCTTATCCGCATTCATGATACCCCGTAAGAAGTAGGACAGCTTCTCAATACTGCTGATTGCTCCCCCGGTATCCTTGCATTTGATCAACAGGCTAATGGTATTTAGGGTATTATATAAGAAATGGGGTTTGATCTGACTGCAAAGAATGTTATACTGCGCTTCCTTTTGTAAATACCGCGATTCGTAAACATCCTTCACCAGCTGTGTATTTTTATCTAAGATCTCAGTTATGCGCCGAATCATTTTATTAAAGGATCTGGCCAGATAACCGATTTCGTCATTACTTTTTGTTTCCACCTGCAC
>JAEYXC010000061.1 GCA_023428655.1 Bacillota bacterium
GACTAGCCATAAAACTTTTCATCGGTTTACCTCCTTATGAAAATGTGTTCTCGAATTTTTCACTTTTTAATGACTGTCAATGTCCTGATAAAACATTGAACGCTAGTCACTTTCTCATTTCACGATCCAAAATACTCTTACCGGGGCTTTGGTTCAAGTATTCTCACGTCACGATTCATAATTATATTACATGTTGCCGGGTGTGTCAAGCTTTTTCCAACAGCAAAAGTGTATAATGCTCAGCATTATTTAACACTTCACATTATAAGCGATAAGTTAAATTATAATAACTAAGTTTGTTACATTTTCCCTGGGGTTAGAACCCCATATTCCCAATACTTACAGCAAATTAGATTACTTGAATGGACCTTCTCTCGAACATCATCCATTATTAGAAGTCTTTATTAATTTTACCCTATTATATCTCCTCTACGAACTTAACCCCTTCAATGGCATTGATCCTGGAAATGACATCAATTCTAACCTTCTTCTGTCGTAAACGAAGAGTCATAATCGCAGCCGCTAAAGCCTCTGAGCCGTAAGAAGGCTTCACCATTTCGATTGAATCAATCGAATAGTCATGTTGTTTCATGTTATCAAGTACGTTAGTAATGGAAGCGGACTTATCAAATTCTATGTACACATCCAATACCTTTGATTTGGATAGCATATAATTATCAAGGCGATGCAAGACTACCGTTGAGAAAAAGATCAGGACACATCCCATAATCGCCGCCTTATAGAAGCCAATTCCGATTGCCAGTCCCATACAGGCCGTAGCCCACAACCCTGCTGCCGTGGTAAGACCCTTCACCTGATGCCTTCCGGTAACGATAATGGTTCCTGCACCAAGGAAACCGATACCGGAGATAACCTGAGCTCCTAGTCTAGTCGGGTCGCTAACGCCAAAGGTCTGATAGATATATTGATTGGTGAGGATTGCCATTGCCGAACCTAGACAGACCAAGATATGGGTTCTAAGACCTGCCGGGCGACCGGCTCTTCCTCGCTCAAATCCGATAATACCGCCACAAAGAACTGCCATCATCAACCGAAGTAGAATGGAGGTATCATTCACTGATACCAAATCCGTGGTAAATTCAAACATACTTATCCCTCCAGTCACACTGAATGTTCTGCTCCGTATTCAATCCGAATTAATGTTAAACCCTCGGGTAAAGCCGTCGGCCCAGCCAGACCTCTGTCACAACCAACCAGCATCTCCTTCATTCTCTCGGGAGGATAAGCACCCCTACCGATTTCAATCAGCGTTCCGGCAATGATACGAACCATGTTATAGAGAAATCCGCTGCCGGTTATGGATATGGTTATCCTATCCCCTGACTTGCTTACATCCAATTGGTATATTGTTCTCACCGTATCGGTTACCTGTGTCTTCACGGAGCAGAAGCTCTTAAAATCATGCTCCCCAACAAGATATGCCGCAGCCCTCTGCATTGCTTCCAGATTAAGCTCATAATAGACAAAGGTAGAATATAATCTCTCTGTGGGTATTGCAATCCTTCGATTTAGAATTCGATATTCATAGGTTTTACGACTGACTACCCTTCTTGGATGCCACTCTAAAGGCACCTCTTCTGAGCTCTGCACACGAATATCCTCAGGCAGTCGCACATTCAGTGCCAGGCATATCTTTTGAGCCGGTATGGCACTCTCCGTATCAAACACAGCCACATTACCAAGGGCATGAACACCGGAATCAGTTCTACTTGCTCCGATAACCGTTATTTCCTCACCCAGTAGTTCGGACAAAGCCTTATTTAATTCTGCTTCTATGGTAGGCTGTCCGGGCTGTAGCTGCCAACCACAGTACCTGGTACCATCATAGGCTATTACTAGTTTAATTCGTTTCATAGGTTAGCTCACTTATTCTATTAAACTGTTTTAACAATTATATTAACTGCAATAATCGCACCCAGGTATACGAGCATTCCGACATAAGCCAGATAATCCCTTCTCTGATACCTTAGAGGCTTCATCTTAGTTCTGCCGTCACCGCCTCGATAGCATCTGGCCTCCATTGCCATGGCCAGATCATTGGCCCTTCGGAAGGCAGATACGAATAACGGTACCAAAAGAGGAATTAAGCTCTTTGCTCTTTTTAACATTCCTCCGGACTCAAAATCCGCACCTCTTGCCATCTGAGCCTTCATTATCTTATCCGTTTCCTCTAATAAGATGGGGATAAAACGAAGGGCAATGGACATCATCATGGAGATCTCATGTACCGGTACCTTAATTCGATTGAGGGGACGGAGTACCTTTTCCAAGCCGTCGGTTAATTGATTGGGTGTGGTAGTAAAGGTCATTAAGGAAGAACCGATGATCAGATAGGTCAATCGGATCGCCATAAAGCCGGAATTGATCAGACCTTCCTTGGTGATCGTAATGAAATAAAACTGAAAGATGGGTTCTCCGGGTGAAAAGAACATGTTGAAAAACACCGTAAATAATAAAAGTATTACAATGGCCTTTAAGCCCTTTACGATAAAACGAAAGGGCACCTTGGATAATTTAATGACTGATACCAGAAAGATTGTTACCACAATATATCCATATAAGGACTGGAATAGAAACAGGGAAATAATAAACAGAAAGGTTCCGATTAATTTCACTCTGGGATCCAATCGATGTAATATGGATTCTGTGGGATAGTACTGTCCAATGGTAATATCTCTAATCATAATGTCTCACTTCCTATCGACCTGCGCGAAGCAGCGCGAGTATCTCATTCTTAGCCTCGGTAATGGTGGTGGCTTCGGTTGCAACCGCATATCCAAGATCCTTCAAGGCATTCATAACATAGGTAACCTGTGGAGCGGCCAAATGCATCAGTTCCAGCTCCTTATAGTGCGCAAACACTTCTTTTGTTGGGTGCTGCAGGACCAATTCACCCTTATTCATAACAAATAGACGATCTGCATAATTAGCTACATCCTCCATGCTATGCGTAACCAGAATAATCGTCATTCCACTTTCCTTATGAAGCTTACCAATCTGCTCCAGGATATCATCCCTGCCTCTTGGATCCAGACCTGCGGTAGGTTCATCCAAGATTAATACCTCCGGTTTCATTGCCAGGACACCGGCTATGGCAACACGTCGCTTCTGTCCTCCGGACAGTTCAAAGGGGGACGCATCCAGTAATTCATCACTGATACCAACCATCTTCAGTGCCTCATAAGCCCGAAGCTCACACTCTAATTTATCAAGTCCCAGATTCATAGGTCCAAATAAAACATCCTTGAACACTGTCGTTTCAAATAACTGATGCTCCGGATATTGAAAAACCAGACCCACCTTACTACGAAGCTCTCTGAGCTTATAGTCCGGAGCATAGATATCATCGCCATTAAAATAGATATGTCCGCTGGTGGCTTTGATTAACCCATTCATATGCTGAATCAAGGTGGATTTTCCGGAACCGGTATGACCGATCAATCCAATGAATTCGCCCTTCTGAATTGTAAAGTTGATATCCTTGATTGCATGTCTCGCAAAAGCGGTGCCACCGCTATAGATATAATTTATCTTATCAAATATAATCTGCACACGATACCTCCATACTACCTCCTTCGAGGCTGTCCCTTTATCCCCAGAGGCTGTATTTGGCCTATACAAGCTCTATTTGTAGCTCTCTGGGTTTTTATATGATTAATACCTGTTTTCCTTATTTTGAACGTTTTAGAGCGTCAATCGCAGCAACCAGCTCCTCCACTGTTAATAAGCCTGCAGGAATATCATAGCCCTCCTTGCTTAGCTCATATGCCAGCTCTGTCACCTGGGGAACATCCAAGCGGTATTTCTTGATTTCCTCCACACGGGAGAATATCTCTCTCGGCGTTCCTTCCATAACCACATGGCCATGCTCCATGACAAAGACCTTGTCTGCGTAAATTACCTCATCCATGTGATGGGTGATTAATAATACAGTAACATTCTCCGCCTTATTTAGTTCACGAACCGTTGCAATAACCTCCTTGCGACCGTTGGGATCTAACATCGCTGTCGGTTCATCAAGGACAATGCATTCCGGCTTCATCGCCATGATACCGGCGATTGCTACTCTCTGCTTCTGACCACCGGACAGCTTATTGGGAGATAGATGCCGAAATTCTAACATCCCCACCGCCTCCAGGCTCTTCTCAACCCTTCTCCATATCTCATCCGTAGGGATCCCAAGATTCTCCGGTCCAAAGCCTACATCCTCTTCTACTACCGTAGCAATAATCTGATTGTCCGGGTTCTGGAATACCATTCCCGCACTTTGACGAATATCCCAGAGATTCTTTTCCTCCGAGGTCTTCAATCCGTTCACCCATACACTGCCCTCTGTCGGATACAAGATGGCATTCAAATGCTTCGCCAAGGTCGATTTACCGGAGCCGTTCGCTCCCAATATCGCTACGAAATCGCCCTTGTTCACAGTAAGGCTGACTTCATCGATTGCTTTATTGATGGACTCCACATTACCGTTTTCATCCCGCCTGATATATTCAAAGGACAATTTATCTACTTTAACCATATCCATAATGTAGCCTCTTTTCTATCATAATACGTGCATCGTTAATTCTTAATTCTAGTTTTTCCTAACCATACCTACTATCATGTAAATATTCAAATTATGGTTACACATGATTATAACTCATACTTCTATAAAAAAAAATATAAAATTTAAAAACTTCCTATATTTATGCGAAAATACAAGAAATACCTGATCCAGTCAGTAGGAATCCATCATTTTAATCAGTTCAGTATGATTATTCCAATCCGAGTTCCCTATATTCAATATATACACTAGGTTAACCAAAAGCCTTGGAATCAATCAGAGCAGGAACTACACTGGTAATTAAGATATAAATATGATAATTTAAATATATACTGAAACTATCTTAAATCATTGTGTGGGGGAAGTATTATGATAATTGAAATTACAGAAGAGAATGCGCAAGCATTCCTAGATATGTTACTCCGCTTAGACCTCGAGACTAAGAATATGATGTATGAACCAAAGGAGCGTTTAAACGATGTTGAAGAAATAAGAAATAACATTCGAATGGCGCTTACTCAGAATAACCTCCTACTGGGTGTAGTACTTGAGGACCAGCTAGTTGGCTTCCTGTCTGCGACGAAAGGCAGCTTTAACCGTAACCGTCATAGTGCATACCTTGTAATCGGACTACTCGAAAGGGCACGCTCCAAGGGCTTTGGATCCCAATTATTTAAGCGTCTTCTTCTATGGGCCAAAGAGCAAAGTCTTACCCGCCTCGAGCTGACCGTTCTATGTCATAATACCGCCGCTATTGCACTCTATCAAAAATTCGGCTTTGAGATCGAAGGCACAAAACGCCATTCTCTCCTAATCGACGGAACCTATATGGACGAATATTACATGGGTCTACTATTGTAAGTTATTTCCATATTTACTTACACCTCATTAACTACCTGAAAATCACTCCACCACTGATCAAATTATTTTATTCCATCCGAATATGTCATAATACATTATAATAGTTCGAAGACGTACATCGCTACGTCTTCTTTTTTGTTCCATATGTGACTGTCATCGTAGAATAGAAAAGAAGGTCAAGCAGGATCGGTTATAGTCTTACCATAATCATCTTAAAACAAGTATATGACCTTCTTCATTATTTTCTCATTTTATAACCATGCTATAGTGTAAAATAAGGACGCCTACTACGTCTTGTTTTTGCTCTTTATAAGGCTGTCGTTCAAAGTATAAAAAGAAGATGGGAATGCTTGTATACATAAACGATTAGAAGCAGGGGAAGTGATGGACTACCCATAATGCACCGTTTGCAAGACAGCTTGCTATATTTGTATTACAGAAGCGAACATAGCTCTTTTATGTTCGATACAGTAATACAAAGGAGTAAGGTGTCTTGGAACCGGTGTGTGAGGGTAGTCCATTGCTTTCCCTGCTTCTTTTTATCCTATACCATCAAGCATTCCTATCTTCTTGATTAACCTTCTTTAACGACAGCTGTCTAAAGCCATGCAAAAAAAAGAAGACGTAACTAGTACGTCTTCGTATTTTTGTATGATGCGATGGAATTAAACTAATTCGATTAATACTTCCATTGCTGCGTCGCCCTTACGAGGTCCAATCTTAACGATTCTTGTGTAGCCACCGTTACGATTTGTATACTTGGGAGCAATCTCATTGAATAACTTATCGGATAAGTTAATCTCCTTTGTATTTCTCTTCTTACCAGCGTTCTCAGCAGGAACCTCAGTAACCGGGTAAAGGAACTTCATCATCTGCTTTCTTGCATGAAGGCGAGAAGCGCTATCCTTTTTGATTGTCTTCTGAACTTCATCGAAAACAGTAACTTTCTTACCGTTTACAACTTCCTTTACTCTCTTACCGTCTTTATCCTTACGAGCAACTTTAGCAGTTACTGTAACTGTCTCAAAATTATCCTTTTCCTTAACAGCAAGTGCGATCATATGCTCTGCTATACCGCGGATTTCTTTTGCTTTCGCTTCGGTTGTAACAATTTTACCGTTATATAATAAATTTGTCACCTGGTTTCTCAGCAAAGCCTTTCTCTGGCTTGAGGTTCTTCCAAGTTTTCTATAACCTGCCATTTGTTTCCCTCCTTTAGAATTTCTGTATATCAAATATCGCTATGCGAGACTATTCATCACTCGCGTTTAGAGATAAACCAAGCTCTTTCAATTTTGCAAGAACTTCTTCTAATGACTTACGTCCAAGATTTCTTACCTTCATCATGTCCTCTGCTGTCTTATTCGTAAGCTCTTCTACTGTATTAATACCTGCTCTCTTCAAGCAGTTGTAAGAACGAACGGATAATTCCAGCTCGTCTATGTTCATCTCAAGAACCTTCTCTTTTTCGTTGTCTTCTTTCTCAACCATAATCTCTGCGGTCTTCGCATGCTCAGACAAGTCTATGAAGGAATTCAGATGCTCACTTAATACCTTAGCTGCTAAGCTTACTGCCTCATCAGGGATGAGAGTACCATTGGTATATACATCCAAGGTAAGCTTATCAAAGTCAGTAATTTGACCCACACGGGTGTTCTCTACGGTGAGGTTAACGCGCTCAACAGGAGTATAGATGGAGTCAATCGGAATAATACCGATCGGAAGATCATCATTTTTATTCTTGTCTGCACTTACATAACCTCTACCATTGGTGATAGTCAACTCCATATAAAGTCTGCTATCCGGACCACCACATAAGGTTGCAATCACTTGATCTGGATTAAGTATCTCGATATCCGGGTCAGCCTGTATATCTCCTGCCGTCACTACAACTTCACCTTCCGCCTCGATATAGGCAGTCTTCGGCTCGTTCGTATCGCTTGTGTTCTTGATTGCTAAGCTCTTGATATTCATGATAATCTCTGTAACGTCTTCCTTTACTCCAGGAATAACAGAAAATTCATGAACAACACCGTCAATCTTAATTTGACTAACAGCAGAACCCGGTAAGGATGAAAGCATGATTCTTCTAAGGGAATTACCTAAGGTGGTACCATAGCCTCTCTCCAGAGGTTCTACTACAAAACGTCCAAACTTCTTATCTTCGGAAATTTCTGCAATCTCTATTTTGGGTTTTTCAAAATCAAACACAACAGGACCCTCCTTCTGGGTATTTTGAGTTGCCTAATAATTATTAATTATTTGGA
>JAEYXC010000069.1 GCA_023428655.1 Bacillota bacterium
ATTCAAAGCAGCTCTCTGAGAAGAAACGGGAGGAGCTCTATGATGAAATCATCTCAAAGGCGATTGCTTTTGGGATCGGAAGTGTACCACCGAATCAAATTGATGAACTCAACATTCTTCAGGCTACCTATGAGGCAATGCGTAAGGCAATCGGAAATCTTAAGATTAAACCGGATCTGTTATTAAATGATGCTGTAACGATACCGGGTATTGATATCAAGCAGGTTCCAATCATCAAGGGAGATGCAAAAAGTATCTCCATCGCTGCGGCGAGTATCGTAGCTAAGGTAACCAGAGATCGAATGATGGGAGCCTATCATCAGATTTTCCCCCAATATGATTTTGTTAATAATAAGGGCTATGGCTCCCCAAGGCATATCGAAGCCATCAAACAATATGGTTTGACCCCTATCCATCGCCGGAGCTTTGTTAAAAATTTTATCACAGAGGAATAATCTTTTGTTCATAGCCTAATTATCTTACTGTTTTTCTCGACGTATCATGATCACTTCGATTATCTGAGTCTGGAGGACTGATGTATGGAAGATAAACAAGAAATGCAAAAACCGAAAACTGCTGTGGCCCTATCCTATGATCCGAGCGAGGAAGCACCTAAGGTGATCGCTTCCGGCAGGGGATATCTTGCAGAGAAAATTATTGCCAAAGCGAAGGAAACAGATATTCCGCTACATAAGGACGAAGCTCTTGCAAGCACATTGTCTAAGCTGGAGATTGGTGCTATGATTCCTCCTGAGCTTTACGAAGTAGTTGCTGAGATATTGATCTTTGTAGATCGCATGGACACAATGAAGAGTAAGGTTGGCATGGAACATGAACAATAGAGCGATTGGTACTGAATTTGAGCAAAGGGCCTCCGTCTATCTGGAGCAAAACGGTTATCGGATTTTGGAACGCAATTTTCGATGTAAAATTGGAGAGATTGATTTAATCGCAAAGGACGAAGGTTATTTATGTTTTATCGAAGTTAAATTTCGTTCCAGTGCATCGAAGGGCTTTCCCTCGGAAGCCATAACTCCGAATAAAATACGCAGAATAACAAGAACTGCTCAGTTTTATATGCTGTTGCATAAGTTGCCTGTGGATACTCCCTGCCGCTTTGATGCAGTGGTTATCCTTGGGGATGAGTTGAACTTGATAAAGAATGCCTTCGATGGAATGTAAACAATATCATGGATTATAATATATTTATAGTTATATGGTCGAATTAATTTGGAGATTATGCAATGAACTTTAAGAATACAGCGAACGCTACAATAGACTTTACCCTGGAGGTTCCTTACCTAACATTTCCGGTGTTATCACAGCTACCTTTCATTAAGCACGGCTTTTCCACCCGTATCGGTGGAGTTAGCGACGGAATGTTCTCCACCATGAATCTGGGCAGAGGTAATGGTCCAGTCAAGGATGAGAAGGAGAGGGTTCTGGAGAATTTCAGAAGAATATCAAGCAGCATTGGTATTGATGTAAATAGTATTGTACTATCCAAGCAGGTACACAAGACCAACCATCGTGTCGTTACAGTAGAAGACCGGGGAAAGGGATTGTTTGTTCCACGGGATTACGACGAAGTTGATGGACTGGTTACGGATCAACCGGGTATCACCCTGGTAACACAATATGCGGATTGTGTTCCCCTTTATTTCGTTGACGGGAAGAAAAAAGCCATTGGCTTATCCCATTCTGGTTGGAGAGGAACCGTTGCCGAGATTGGTAGATGCACGGTAGAGGAGCTTCACAGACAATATGGTTGTGAACCTAAGGATATCATTGCGGTCATTGGCCCCTCCATATGCTCAGAATGCTTTGAAATCGGAGAGGATGTAGCTGAAGAATTTGAAAAAGCATTTCCAAATGCTTATGACTTAAAAATTCTAAAGCAGATTGGCTCCAGCAACAAATATCTTTGTGATTTGTGGGCTGCAAATCGTCAGGTATTAATAAAAGCCGGTCTACTTGAAGAGAATATCCATATAAGCGGTGTCTGTACCTGCTGCAATGATGATATCCTGTTCTCCCATCGTAAGTCAGCCGGCAGAAGAGGAAGTTTGGCTGCCTTCCTAACGCTGATGGAAGAATGATATTATTTCTACTCTTAGCGAAGGTAGATATCACTGAATTCGAACATACCATGCTCATCATGGGACGGTGAATTCTTATAGAAAGAAACGGTGTATGTTATGAAGAAAAAAGCACACATTATTAAAGAGGTCGAGTCAGGAAGTATTGCAAATGAGCTGGAGCTTACCCCAGGTGACGAACTGATCTCCATTAATGGAACAGAAATTAAGGATGTTCTTGATTATCATTATTTAATAAAGGATGAGGAGCTTACCCTCATTATTCGAAAGCCTGACGGTGAGGAATGGGAGCTGGAGATCGAGAAGGAGTATGATGATGATCTCGGTATCGTTTTTGAAGAAGGCTTGATGGATGAATATCGATCCTGTCGTAACAAATGCATCTTTTGCTTTATTGATCAGATGCCACCGGGGATGAGAGAAACCTTATATTTTAAAGATGATGATGCTCGTCTCTCCTTCCTGCAAGGGAATTATATTACCTTAACTAATATGAGTGAGGATGAGATTGATCGAATCCTATACTATAAGCTGTCGCCGATTAACATTTCCGTCCATACCACCAACGAAGAGCTGCGTTGTCGAATGCTCAAAAATCGTTTTGCAGGATCTGCACTGGATAAGATGAGACGCCTAAAAGAGGGCGGAATCATTATGAATGGCCAGATTGTTCTCTGTAAGGGCTGGAATGACGGTGAGGAGTTGGAAAAAACCATCCATGATTTGGCTGCCTTTCTACCGGAGATGCAGAGTGTATCCGTAGTTCCCGTAGGTCTTACTAAGTTTCGAGAGGGTCTTGAGAAGCTGGAAGGCTTTCGCAAGGAAGAAGCACTTGTTGTTTTAGACACAATCCATCGTTGGCAGAATATCTTTTTGACCCATTATGGGACTCGCTTTATTTATGCCAGTGACGAATGGTATATCACAGCAGGCCTGCCAATTCCGGATGCCGAATCCTATGAAGGCTATCCTCAGATTGAGAACGGAGTCGGCTTAATACGCTCCCTTCAGGATGAGTTTGAAGAATACTTTACAGAGCTTCAAGGGGATGATCGTACACGGGAAGTCTCCATCGCAACCGGTGTTCTGGCAGCTCCATATATTAAGCAGCTGACACAGAAGTTGATGACCAAATATCCTAACGTAAAGGTTGAAGTATATACTATTATTAATAATTATTTCGGTAAGGAAATTACCGTAGCAGGGTTGATTACCGGAGGAGATATTACCGCACAGCTAAACGGTAAATCCCTTGGGGAAGCACTCTTAATTCCCGACGTTATGCTTCGTAATGGAGAGAGTGTTCTACTCGATGATGTGACCGTTGAAGAGATGGAAAAAGCTTTACAAACGAAAATTCGTATTGTACAATCAGATGGAAAGTTCTTCATTGATTCCATTTTATACTCGGCAGTAAAGTAAGCTGTCTAATATTATCGGAAAATCGAATGATGATAGCGTATAAAGAAAGGATACAATCAGATTATGGAATAAGAATGTATCAGTGTTCAGCTTGGCATCGACCGGCTGAGCACATCTTGCGAAGCGAAGCGTTATGAGCGTGCGAAGGTAAGGCAGCCAAATGAATACTGATTTATTCATTTTCATAGGTATATGGACTTTAAATGCTTTCATCATCGAAATTATGAATAGAAGCTAAAAATTGAAAGGCAAAGGTAAAATATGAGTAGACCAATCGTAGCTATAGTCGGTAGGCCGAATGTTGGTAAATCCACACTGTTTAATGCCTTGGCAGGAGATCGTATTTCCATCGTCAAGGACTAC
>JAEYXC010000071.1 GCA_023428655.1 Bacillota bacterium
TGCCATGGCAGAACTGAATAACTCCTCTGCCGAGCAGACCATTGAAGGCCTTAAGGATAAATATAATGCCGACTCCAATGTAGAGGATGAGCTGGCGGCATTAAAAGCAAGCTTAGGTAAATAGGAATAGGCAATGCTCTTGTAGCAATTGGATGTCCGCAAATGAAAGTGACCTTTTATTTGCGGACATTTTGTCAAGTGGGGAAAGAATGGGAGGAGAGTTATGTCCAAAGTAATTCATTATAAGTGTCCTAACTGCGGATCCGACATGGCTTTTGACAGCCAGACCGGGTTCTTACGCTGCGCAAGCTGCGGCCGTACGGATAACATAGATAACATGAAGAAGAATACGGGGATGAAGGATGGCGAGGACTTCCATTATGATGCTGATGAGGAGGATATCAAGGCTGCAAATTCTGCCTTTGATAATGACTACGCCGATGCAAGCACGGATGATGAGCCCAGTAACCATTCCACCATTAAAGAACATGAAGCGCATGAATATCATTGCAAAAACTGTGGTGCAGTTCTGATTACCGAAGCGAATACCACCGCCACTACCTGTAGCTTCTGTGGTGCAGGTGTCGTATTAAGCGATCGTCTAACCGGTAATCTGGCTCCTGCAAAGGTGGTTCCCTTCACCATAAGCAAGGAACAGGCACAGCAAGCCTTTATAAAATGGTGTCGGAAGGGGCTACTGACTCCACGTGATTTTATGACTGCTGACCGAATTAAGAATATCACCGGCTTATATGTCCCCTTTTGGCTTTATGATTTGAATGGTCGAGGAGAAGCAGAAGCTACCTGTACCAGAGTCCGGACCTACTCCGATGCGAATTGGATTTATACCGAGACAAAGTACTATCATGTCTATCGTAAGGTGGACCTTAATTATTCCCGGATCCCCTGTGATGCCTCCCGTAAGATGGAGGATCATATGATGGATAAGCTCGAGCCCTATCAGTACAATAGTCTGAAGGATTTTAATATGCCCTACCTAGCCGGCTATATTGCCGAGAAATATGATTTTAATGACGAGGATATGCTCCCTCGGATTAAGCAGAGAGTCAACACCTATGTAGACAATTATATCAGTTCTACCATAAACGGTTACTCCTCTGTCATGTACCGCCGTAAGGATATCAATATTCGTAAGAAGAAAGCGGACTACACTCTGCTCCCTGTCTGGATGGTCTGCTATGACTATAAACAGGCAGACCATATCTTTGCGATGAACGGTCAGACTGGTAAAATTGTAGGCAAACCACCCCTTAGCAAGGCAAAGATCTTTGGCTGGTTTGCGGGTGTGTCAACAGGATGCTTCCTACTGTTCCAGATTATATCCTTGATCGGAGGTGCTTTAACATGAAACACTTCTTATTATTTCGGTCCTTACCGGTTCTTGCGCTGCTCCTATTAATGGCAGGTGTTATTACCTTCTCTACTGTGCATGCCTATGCTTCAGAGACAGAGAATACACCAATTAATCAACATGTTTATGATAAAGCAGACCTTTTATCCACATCGGAGATTGAACAGCTGGAGCAAATGTGTATTGATTATGGTGATGAAGCCGATATTGAAATCATGATATTAACCCACGATGATCCAAATGGAGGCTATGCAGAGGATTATATTGAAGATTTCGAGGATCAATTACCCATCGGAGATCGTGTATACCTTTTAATTGATATGAATGAACGTGTTGTTTTCATGGAAGGCTATGGTAGCGCTGAAACCTATATTCATTCGAAGCGAATTGATACCATTATTGAAGAGATCACTCCCAGCTTATCCGAGGGCAATTATTACGATGCCTGCGTAACCTACATCGAGCGATCCGCTGCTTATATGAGCGATGACAGCGAGTTAAATTATGATCATGATTATACCGCCCAGCCACCGCAATCAAGCAATCCAAACGCTCCGAATTATGATGAAACCTGGCCGGCAGATCGTAATGTGGGATCCTCCGGAATTTTAGATATCATATCAAATGTATGGGTACAGCTGATTGTTTCCATACTAATCGGTATCATTACGGTATCCGTTATGGCCTACCAATCCGGTGGCACAATGACCGCCGGCAGTAACAATTACATCGAACAAAGCAACTCCGGATTGATCGGACGCAGGGATGATTACATCAGAACTCAGGTTACCAGAGTAAGAAAGCCTCAAAACAATTCGTCCAACTCAGGCAGCGGATTTAATTCAGGTGGTTTTCGAGGAGGCACATCCGGAGGTGGACGCTCCCATAGCTCCGGAGGCGGAAAATTCTAGTAGTCACTCCACGTTCCATGTTATATAATGATACCAGAATAAAAGTTGCATCTATCACAAACTTCAATCAAAATAATCGTACGCCGCCCATGAAGAAAGGACGGCGCCGTAAATGGGAGGAAATCAATATGGGCTTTTTTACGAAGCAATTTGCAAATGTAGTAGAATGGCAGGAGTTCCGCGAGGATATGATATTCTATCGCTGGAGTAACGACGAAATCAAAAAGGGAAGCCGTTTAATTATTCGTCCCGGCCAAGATGCTATCTTCTTATATAACGGCAAGATGGAAGGTATCTTCAAGGATGAAGGTGATTATGACATTGAGTCCCAAATCATCCCCTTCCTCTCCACCCTTAAGGGCTTTAAATTTGGCTTTAACAGTGGAATGCGCGCTGAGGTTCTCTTCGTTAATACAAAAGAGTTTCAGGTAAAGTGGGGTACTCAGAACGCAATTAATATCCCCGTTCAGCAGCTCCCAGGCGGAATGCCGATTCGTGCCTTTGGTACCTTCACCTTCAAGGTAGCCGATTATGTAAAATTAATCGATAAAATAGCCGGTGTAAGACAAAGCTATACCGTGGAGGATGTGAGACTACGAATCGTATCCATATTAGATCAGTTGCTGATGAAGTGGATCACCAAGGAAGGCAAGGATATGTTCAATCTCCAAGCAAACTCCTTCGATATTGCGAATGGTATTCGTACCGATCTAGATATGCAGCTCTTTGACACAGGTCTGAGCGTTACTGCCTTCCAGATTATGAGCTTTACTTATCCGGAAGAAATTCAGGCAATGATCAATAAGAACGCTTCCCACAGTATGGTAGGTGATCTGGGCCGTTACCAGCAAATTGAACTTACCAACGGCATGGCCTCAGGAAAGATGCAGGGTGGTGGAGTTGCCTCGGACATGGCCGGTATGATGATGGGAATGAACGCAGCAAATCAGATGTTTCAGAATATGAATCAACCAGGGGGAGGACCATCTGCCCCCACGGGTGCAAAACCAAACTTCTGCCCCAACTGCGGAAACAAAACCTCTGATGCTAATTTTTGCCCTAACTGCGGTCAGAAACTGGTTTAAATAAATAAAATCTAAGCTTCCCTTAGGTAAGAGTTATCTCATTTACCTAGGGGAAGCTATTTTATATCTTTCTGTTATTCATTTTCCACCTTGTTTATCTCCCTATTATGTCTCGATTATATCATTTTTCAAACACCGGCTAACACACCTTTTATCCTTTGATTATGGATAACCGTCTCCATTTATATTAACAAACATATGTTTGCATCCTTTAACTGTTTATGGTATAATATCCCATGTGAATAGATTATATGCTTTTTTGTTTTAACAAATAGTATGTTATTTTATAAATCATGATAGGAGGGGATGGAATGGATTTATATACCGCAATCAATCAGAGAAGGACAATCCGAGATTTTGAAGATCGTAAAGTCGATCCAGAGATCATATATCGTATTTTGGAGGCAGGCTTACAGGCACCCTCCAATGATCATATGAGAAATTGGGAATTTATCATGATTGAAGACAAGAAGAATAAAGCAGAAATTGTACGACGAATCGCAAGGAACACCTCTAAGGAGCAGGCAGCCAATATCATTGAAAACTGGCATATGAATGACGATTGTCAGGTTGGGATGTATCTGGATGCTATCCCAAAGCAATACTCCATGCTCTATCATGCCAGCTGCATCGTACTTCCGTTATTCAAACAGAACTGGCCGCTGCTACAACCCGAGTCCCTAAGCTCCTTAAATCCCTTTGCCTCCATCTGGCTTTGCATTGAGAATATCTTGCTAGCCGCCACAGCGGAGGGTCTGGGTGTATCACTTCGCATCCCTTTCGAAAAAGAGCTGGATTACCTGAAAGAATTACTGCATTATCCGGAGGACTACAATATTCCTTGTTATCTCGGAATCGGCTATCCCGCTAAGGATGCAGTAATCATTCCTCAAAAGCAATTTGACATCAAAGATAAGGTACATATCAATACCTGGTAAGAGAATACAACTATCTTCCTATTGGCTATCCGGTTCCACCATCACTTAATCGGAAGAAGTATTTTATTATTACAATTAAGGGTAGGGCTGACGCAACAGCCCTACCCTTAATCATTATATATTTGAAGCTATATCTTAATCTACCGCAAATACCTTGTCGCTCATCAGTTTCTTCAGCCTTTGATCCGCATCCTCCATCGAAGCTCCCTTCACCCCGAAGTAGAACTTTATCTTAGGTTCCGTACCGGAGGGTCTGATTGCACACCAAGCATTGTCATTCAATTCAAAATATAATACATCGGATTGTGGAAGACCTGTCGGTGTCACATCCCCGGTCTCCATATCTGTTATGGTATCCTTTCGATAATCACGAACCTTTAGTACCTTATAATCTCCCGCCATCTTCGGAGGATTCATACGAAAACATTCCATAATCTCCTTAATCTTCTCCATGCCGGCAATACCCTTTAAGGTTACAGAAACCAAATCCTCTTTAAAATAGCCATACTTCTCATAAATCCGATTCATTTGATCGTAGAGGGAGATACCCTTTGAACGATAATAAGCCGCTGCTTCACAAAGACACATAACCGCAACAATCGCATCCTTATCGCGAGAATGAGTTCCCACAAGACAACCATAGCTTTCCTCATAACCGAATATATACTCGTTACATCCTGTCTCCTCAAAAATCTTTATCTGCTCACCAATATACTTAAAGCCGGTTAACACTTCAATCAGTCTGGCGTTATAATGTTCCGCAATCAGATCCGACATGTTACCTGTAACGATGGTTTTAATAAGTGCAGAATTCTTAGGCAGGATACCCTTTTCTGCTTTTTGAGAGAATTCATATTCTGCAATTAATGCACCGGTCATATTTCCGTTGAAGAGAACAAACTCCCCCTTCGAATCCTTTACCATTACACCCAGACGATCGGCATCCGGATCCGTTGCTAAAATCAGATCAGCGCCTACCTCCTCGGCAAGCTTCTGTGCTAAGGCAAATACTTTGGGATCCTCGGGATTAGGATATCCTACTGTAGAAAATTCTGAATCCGGTAATTCCTGTTCCGGCACAATATATACATGATTAAAACCAAGCTCTCCCAGTATTCTTCGCACCGGAAGATTTCCTGTTCCATGAAGAGGAGTATAGACAATCTTCATCTGTCTGCCTTCCTCACT
>JAEYXC010000244.1 GCA_023428655.1 Bacillota bacterium
ATCATTGAGCCTGTAAAACCGAAGACCTATTATAACGAAATTATCCAGCGTGTGGATGAATATCTGAATAATAATTATCAGAAGGCTTCCTTGGAAGGAGCAGCTGAGATTGTTGGGCTAAGCCCGAATTATCTCTCGAAGATCTATAAAGAGAAATCCGGCTGTGGGTTCTTAGAGAGATTGAACCGGATTAAGATGGAAAAAGCCAGCGAGCTTTTAATGGATCCCAGTTATAAGCATTATGAGATTGCGTTCTATGTCGGATATGATAATCCGAAGAACTTCTCCAGAGCATTTAAGGCATATTTTAATGTCAGCCCCATGGAGTATCGCAATGGACATAGAAGGGAGACTAATTAAGCCATGCTGAAGAAATTCTTTTTTAAACGCTTTCGAACCTTTGCCCTGATTATGATTATTCCCTTGATGATTATCTTTGGGGTAATGGGGTATCTTGCAATTGATGCACAGCAGAATGATTTTAAGAAGATCGGAGAAAATACGCTAACCAGCATTAACGATAATATCGTTAATATTATATACAGCTCCATTAATCAACAGGACGTAGCCATGAGAAACGCCCAATATATGATCTCTATGAAAAAGCTGATGAATCATGATATCCTGGTGTTCAAGGATATCATTTTTATGGACTCCATTATCAACTATTTAACAAGTGCTCAAACCTCCTATCGCTTTATTGACTCCATTTATTTGTATATGGATGGACTGGATAATTTCTTGTCCTCCTCCTCCGATGAGCTTGCTTCCGTTACAACCTTTAATGATATCGAATGGCTGGATCATTACAGAAAGCTTCCGAAGGAGGACAAGCAATATGTTGAAACGAGGGAGCTTCAGCGATATAGCTACGATAAGTCGAAGCAGGTAATCACCATATACAAGCGGATGTCTTATGCGAAGGGTGTTGTTGTATTGAATGTGAAATCCGATAATTTCGGAGAGAGTCTGAAGGACATACTGACGCCGGGACAAAGCTTCTTTTATTTGAATCGGGATGGAGAGATTCTATATGAGAGTAATAAGGAAACCACATTAAATGTTAGCTTTGGCGATGAATTTTTTGAGAAAATGACCGCAGAGTACAATAAGGAAGGAACCTTTAGCCAAAATCAAAAATGGACCAAATTTAATGATAAGTATTATCTGGTCAATGTAATACCGGATGATCATAAACAAACCTATCTGGTATCAATGATATCACTGGACGCATTTCTTGAGAAATTGAATGATTTTATTGAGCTTTCTGCAGCTGTACTTCTAATCAATTTTCTGATTGTAATGCTGTTGGCTTGGATTACGACTAGAAGTGCATTTAAGCATATTACATATCTGGTGGAGGTATTCGGAGCTGCGGAACGTGGAGAAATAATCGGAGAACCACAGCAAATCGTAAAGGATGAATATAATCTGATCCTAAATAATGTTTTGTTTTTGTTTATTAAAAACAATCAGATGCAGGCAAACCTCATGGAGAAGCAGCATCAAAATCAGATTACGGAGTTAATGGCGCTACAGCTTCAGATAAACCCGCACTTTATATTTAATACTCTACAGACCATGGATTTGGAGGTTCTTAAGGAATTGGGAGGGCAGTCCACTCTGCATACTCTGGTTCAACGACTTTCCAGTATAATGAAATATGCCTTGACGAATCCCATGGAGTTTGTCTCTCTGAAGGAAGAGCTCGATTATTTAAAGGCTTATATCGAGATCCAGGAGATACGCTTTAATAATAATATCATTACGTATTATGAGATCGATGACTCCCTGCTGGATACCAGCGTATTTCGTCTCATGCTCCAGCCGGTGATTGAAAATTGTGTAACCCATGGCATTAGAGCAACCAATGCCCGTTGCTGCATTAAGATCAAAGTACATCGTAGAGAGAATAAGCTCTGTGTCGATGTAATAGACAATGGCTGTGGTATGACAAAACAAAGTCTGGGGGAACTGAAGGTTAAAATTAATGATCCTAAATCAAAGAATATTGGTCTGACTAACCTGAATCGACGTCTGATTCTAAATTATGGAGAGGACAGCGGACTTCGTATTCTGAGCAAAAAGGATATGGGAACTACAGTCAGCTTTCACATTCCCTTGGAAGAGCTTTATAAAAGGGATGAAGGAATTAGGATGGCAGGGGACTAGGTATTAATGCAGACAAAAGATTAAAAATGATACTTTTCATAAAAAACACAGTAAGATATGAATTCTTATGGTAGGTTAAATACCTTTTTGTAAAGTAGCTAAAATGTTAGAATGAAACCGTTGAAGGGACTTGCACCGATAAGGAAGAAGGACTTCAATAAAAATTATTGGGAGGTTACAAGTTATGAAAATGAAAAAGGTTTTAGCTTTACTACTTGCAGTCATGATGATCATATCATTGGCAGCTTGCAGCAAGAATGATGCTGAGAAGACAGATGCGCCAAGCAAGGGTGATCAATCTACCGAGACTCCGGCAGCTGAAGATAGTAAAGAAAACGATCCGGTAACACTGCGCTTCTCTTGGTGGGGTGGAGACGCGAGACATGAGGCAACCTTAGCAGTAATTGATGCCTTTGAAAAAGAGTATCCTTGGATAACCATCGAAGCAGAGTATGGAGCACAGGATGGTTATAATGATAAGTTAATGACTCAATTTTCTGGCGGAACAGCACCGGATATCATTCAGATCGAGACAGGTGCGGCACCGGAATATTATGCAAAGGGACAGTTGTATAACCTTTCTGAGACAAGCATTGATTTTTCCAATTTCGATCCGACATTTTTAGAAAACAACGGACAATTTGGTACCGGAAGCCAGTGGGCAATCCCTATGGGTAAGGCAGGTACTGCAATTGTTGTAAATCAGGACCTTGCGGAAAAGATCGGAATTGATTTCACTCAGCCCTATGATTGGGATCAGTTAATTGAATGGGGTAAAAAAGTACAGGAATATGATCCTTCCCTCTATCTTTTCTCCGGTAATGAAGCATACATGATGCCATTTGTAATTCGTGCTATGGCAAGACAGATGAACGGAGCTCCTATCATTAATGATGAGACAAATACACTTAATATGACCGAAGAGCAGTTTACAAAGGCACTTGAATATGTAAATCAGCTATATGAGAATAACGTAGCTGTTCCCTTATCCTATATGGCAACCTATGGTGTTAATAATCAGGATGACCCGAACTGGATTGCCGGTAAATATGTTGCTTATGTTGGCTTTACCTCTTCTGCAGCAGTAATGCAGGCAGCAAACCCGGAGCCTAATTATATTGCCGGTCAGCTCCCTCTGCTTGCAGACAGAAAGAGCGATGGATGGGTGAATGACTGCCCTCAGTATGTGGGTATCTATGCAAAATCCAAACATCCGGAGGAAGCAGCTATGTTCCTGGACTTCTTCTTCAACAACGAGGAGTCTATGAAAACTCTGGGTACCGTTCGTTCCGTTCCTCCGACAGAGAAGGCTCAGAAGCTGGCTCTTGAAGCAGGTACTCTGAATGAGTTAACCAATATGAGTGTTGATGTAAGCATGCAGTACAATGGTAAATCCGATTCCGGTAAGACCACCAGTGCAGAGGTTACCGCTATTCTTTCCGATGCCTATGAAAATGTAGCATTCGGTGAGAAGGAACCGGCAGAAGAAGCAAAAGAAGTTGTTGAATTAATTAATGATTA
>JAEYXC010000253.1 GCA_023428655.1 Bacillota bacterium
CCTTCTTCTAAAGTCTTGAAGCCGTTGGAAGCGATACCAGAGAAATGTACAAATACATCTTCTCCACCGTTATCGTTTGTGATAAAACCAAAACCCTTTTGTGCATTAAACCACTTTACTGTACCCATGTTCATGTGAGATACCTCCTAAATAATTGTTATTAATGTATTTCATGTTTAAAAAAATCACATATTTTTGTAAGTCATTCAAGGTGTAATGACTTACAAAAATATGTGAGATCATACATGACTATTTAATACTTCTAAAGAATAACACAAAATGAATTATTTGTAAAGTCTCTATTTTTAAAATTGTAAAATTTATTCAATTACCCTGGTGATTTTTTGTGCACTATGTAGGGAAGCCAGCCACAATGTGAGCTTCACAAAGCAGCCGGCTATGTTAAGTAATCAAGCAAAACCAAAATATTGTAGAATACCCTGATAAATACCATAAGCAAATTGATATTGATCATTTTCAAGCTTTTGGGCATCTGAGATATTGGTCAGATAACCCAGCTCGATCAATAATGCGGGCATCTGTGTTCTACGTAGTACATAAAGTCCTTGATTCAATCGAATTCCATTATTACGGGTGCCAACAGCACTGGTAATCCCTGCCATGATACGTTGTGCCAGCCATTCCGCTTGTGTACCGTATTGATAGAGATAGATTTCAGTTCCGTTGATTGCCGGATTCGGGTTTGAATTACAATGGATGCTGATAAAATAATCAGCAGGCCAAGAATTTGCCATCTGAACTCGTTCTGCAAGGCTGGAGGCATTCGTGGTACCAAGAACGGTAGTTGGGGTTGGTCGGGATAACCGAGCTTCAAATCTTGAATCACTATTTAAAAGATCAGCCAGATATACACCCACCTGGTAATTGATGTCCTGCTCCAGCAGCCCATTACCCGTAGCACCTGCATTATGATAACCCGTAGGATTGTGACCCTGATCGATAAAAATACGAATAGGCAAAAGAACACTTCCTTTCATATTAACTATTACCATCATATTCGAATCGGAAAAAGATGTTACATATTTTGTATGGTAATCAAACATTCACCGTGCTATAATCAATTTATGGTTTAATGTATTATTTGGAGGATGGAATGGGTAAAAGATTGGAGCATATAAAGAGGAGCCGGGTGATATCAATTGCTTCCATCAGCAGTGTTGCGGTAGGAATTATCTTGATTGTCCTTGGTATGACTTATTATAAATATCAGATATCGGAGCTGGGAATTACTGAGACAACCGAGTACCAGGAATATCAATATCACTATGCACTGATTTCTGAGGAAAAGGATGCAGAGTTCTGGGAAGCAATCTATCAGGGAGCCTTGGAGAAGGGAAAGCTGGAGAATGCTTACGTGGAACGCTTCGGTAAGAATTTGGCGGTAAACTATTCCGTTGAGGAATTAATGGAGATAGCCATAGCTGCTAAGGTGGATGGCATTATCCTGGAGCCGAATGGCAGTGAAAAAATGAAGGAACTGGTTGATGATGCTTATGAGGAGGGGATTCCTGTAGTGACAGTGCTAAAGGATACCTTTCAGAGTAATAACGACGCACAGTATCGAAAGCATGTCAATAGTGGCAGTAAGAGGATCAGCTTTGTCGATATCAACAGCTATAGTCAGGGACAAGCCTATGGCAAGCAGGTGGCAGAGTTAATTGATGAAGGAAAGCGTAATGTGGTGGTATTGCTAAATGATGACGAAATGGATTCCAGCCAGAATGTGATTTATACCAATATACTGGAGCGACTCGATTCCAAAAGAGCCTTAGTAAAGGCAGCTACGATTAATACGAAGAGTGCCTTCAGTTCAGAAGAGGATATCCGTAATATCATCATGGATAAGAACAATCCTCCGGATGTATTGGTTTGTCTGACCGCGGATGACACCATCAGTGCTTATCAGGCTGTTGTAGATTATTACAAGGTGGGACAGATTGATATTATCGGCTATTATAATTCGGATATCATTCTGAGGGCGATCGAAAAAAATATTATACACTCCACTATGACAACGGATGCCAACCTTATGGGAGCATATTGCGTGGAGGCCTTAACAGAATATCGTAAGAACAATAAAGTGAATGATTATTATTCCGTCGGTATTACGGTAATTAATAAAGATAATGTGAGTCAGTATATCGAGGATAACACCGCCGAAGAATCAGATGAATAATGGATGAGGATTGAGCAATGAGACAAATAAGCAAAAAGGGCTCCATACGTAGAAGGTTGATATTAGTATTTGCATTTTCCTCCATCGTTGTATTTTTTGCAAATATGTTCATGTATTCGAATATCAATCAATCAATCGGAACGATTGATGAGGTGTACAAAAGTAATGTAGAATTCAATGAATTGCTGGAGGCTTTAACGGATGTCCATGATTATGTCTATGAATATTTGAATACCAAAAGCTCTGAATCTCTGGAGAATTATTACCGAAGCGATGAGAATTACCGAAGACTTTTGGACGAGCTCAATAGTAAGATCAATGACAATGATGTTATTCTAATGCAGAAGAATATCAAGAATATGTCGGAAACGTATCTTGATATTATGGCTGAGTCGGTGGATGCCAAGCGTGGTCGTAACATTGAGAAATATATGGTCAACTATGAGGAAGGTACAGTAATGTATGATTACATCAGTACCTATATCAATAGCCTGAATAATGAGCAATTTATGTATAATTCCGTGAACTATGAACGATTACTGATGGCACTCCGTTACCTTGAAATCATCAGTACAGTCGTATTGTTAGTAATAGCCTCCTTTAATGTGTTTTTGATTATTGTTGTTACCAGAAGCATTACCGAACCCTTGCTTAAGCTATCGAAGGTAGCGCATGAGGTGGCAGGCGGGAATTTTGAAGTAGATCTGGTCCAGGTTGATTCCTCCGATGAAGTGGAGGTGGTAACGAAGGCCTTTAATAATATGATTGTAAGTATTCATCAATATATTATTCAAATTAAGGAAAATATGGAGCTAGAAAGTAAGATGATGGAAAAGCAGCTCCTTATGACGAACCATCTAAAGGATGCTCAGCTTAAATACCTGCAAGCACAGATTAATCCCCATTTCCTGTTTAACACCTTAAATGCAGGTGCCCAGCTGGCAATGATGGAGGGTGCGGATAAGACCTGTCTGTTTATCGAAAATATGGCGGATTTCTTCCGCTCCAATATGAAAAGCTTTGATCAGGATTCAACAATACGCGATGAGATTAAGCTTGTGGACAGCTATATATATATCCTTAATGTGAGATTCTCAGGAGGAATCCATTTTTATAAGGATGTGGATGAAGGCGTTCTGGATGTGAAAGTACCCAGTATGATTTTGCAGCCTGTTGTTGAGAATGCAGTAAACTATGGTATTCGCGATATCGAGTATGAGGGTAAGATTATGTTATCCGTCTATCAGACAAAGGAACAGATTGAGATTACCATTGAAGATAACGGTGCGGGGATGGATCAGGGTGCCATTGATCGAATTATGAATTCGAAGCTGGAGGATCGTGCTACACTGAAGGAACGAAATATTACAAAGGATTCTAACGGCATAGGATTGGGTAATGTAATTAATCGATTGCGCCTGTATTATGAACGGGATGAGGTATTTACCATAGAAAGTGAAGGCAGGAATAAGGGTACCAAGGTGACCATCCATATTCCGCAGAATTATCATAAAACAGAGATCCTTTAAATAATAAAGAAGGCTTCTTTGATCAATGCTTTATTAGAATAGGAGAGGTTATGTACAAGATAATGTTAGCAGATGATGAAGGGATTGTAATTGATTCCTTGCGTTTTATCATAGAGAAGAATTTCAGTGATAACTGTGTCGTGGAGCATGCCACTACGGGACGTAGTGTGATTGAGCTTGCAGAGAAGTTTAAACCGGATATCGCCATCATGGACATTCAAATGCCGGGTATCAATGGGATTGAGGCAATGAAGGAAATAAGAAAGACCAATTCCTCCGTCGTTTTTATTGTTATGACAGCCTATGACAAATTCAATTATGCGAAGGAAGCGATTAATCTTGGTGTATTGGAGTATCTGACAAAGCCGGTAAATCATACGGTCATCGTTAAGGTCTTACAAAAGGCAATGGATCAGATTGAAGCGGAGCGAAGGAAAAGAAGCAATGACTTATTAATTCGCGAGAAGCTTGAGATTGTTGTTCCGATTATTGAGAGTGATTTTATCTATGCTGCTATTTCCGGTGATAATCTTTCACAGGCTGAGGTGAATTTCCGAAATCTTCTTGGAATTCGTGAGGATTATGGTTCCATGGTGGTCATGGAGTTTGGAGATTCCATCGAAAATGGAGTTTTGACCAATCCGGTTGGGGTTAGTGTAAAGGCACAGACCTTCTATCCAACAATCCGTGAAAATCTGAAGGAGGAGTTTTGCTGTGTTGTCGGACCGATTATGGTGAACAAGATTGTGGTCTTTCTTCCGAATCAGAGAACCATTCTCGAATATGATGACCGAATCCTATTAATTGAAACAATGCGAAGATTGATCAGAGATTTGACAAAACGCATTGATGTTCAATTCAAGGTAGGAATCGGCTCCGTGGTTCCCTTATCAAGAATCTGTGATTCCTATAAAGAAGCCTTAAGTGCAATTCGTAACGGAAAGGGTAGAGTGGTTCATATCGATGATCTTCCCATCGGGTGCGAATATGAAGAGGATTATCCTATTGAGATAGAGAGAGACTTGTTTGAACGAATAGAAAAGGGCAATCTGGAGGGAACGAAGGAGGAAGCGAATAGGTTCTTTGATTGGATGGTTGAGCATTATCCGGACTGTGAGATGGATATCAAGCTGAAGGTATTAGAGTTTATTCTTTTTGCAGAGCAGAGAGCATTCCTGAGTGGCGGTATGAAGTATTATTTCCGATATCGTAAGGATTACTTGCCGACACTGATCCAGATTGATAGTTATGATAATCTGAGAAGATGGTATATTGATAAGGTAATGGAGGCCTGTCGTAATATCATATCCAAGAGAGAAGAGCAGACAATCGGAGTGATTGCGAGAGCTAAGGCCTTTATTGAGGAGAATTTTAGCAAGGATATATCCCTTGACGATGTTTCTCGTATTGTGGATATCAGTCCATACTACTTTAGTAAGCTGTTCAAGGAGGAGACAGGCGAAAACTTTATTGAATATCTGACCAATATCAGAATTGAACAGGCGAAGCTATTGCTACAGAATAAAGAAGCAAGTATCAAAAACATTTGTGCAGAAACCGGCTATAGTGACCCGAATTATTTTAGCCGAATATTTAAAAAGCAGGTTGGCATTACGCCTACAGAGTATCGAGACAGGATCAGTTGATCATTCGTGACCGAAATGTAAAATTATAAATAGGGGGATTGGTTATGTTGAAAGCAGGGAGGGCTATCCTGGTAATTGTGATAGCCGTAATCTTATCTTTGACCGGATGCAATGACAAAAACAAGGACACGAAGGATACGGATATTGAGGAGAAAAAAATTCAAATCGGATTATCTTTTGATTCCTATGTCATTGAGCGGTGGCAAAGGGATCGGGAGGTATTTGTATCTACCGCTCAGGAGCTGGGAGCCGAGGTTAATGTGCAAAACGCCAATGGTGATGTGGAGGAACAGATCTCTCAGATAGAGTATCTGATCGATAAGAATATGGATGTCATCGTGGTGGTTGCAGTGGATTCGGAAGCCCTCAGCAATGTCCTGATTAGAGCGAAGGATGCAGGCATCATCTGCGTTGCCTATGATCGATTGGTAAGAAATGCGGATGTAGACCTTTATATCTCCTTTGATAACGAGCAGGTAGGCAGACTCATGGCCAAAGCCTTGGTTGAGGGAGTTCCTAAAGGCGGTAACATCGTAACCATATTCGGACCTAAGACAGATCATAATGTTACCTTGGTTGAACAGGGATATCAGGATGTGATGGAGGGGCATGATATTAATGTCATTCATTCGGTCAATGCAAAGGGTTGGCTTGCAGAGGAAGCATATACAGCGATAAATACCGCTATGGAGATGGCGGAGAATATTGATGGTGTCCTATGTGGGAATGATAATCTGGCAACCCAAGCGGTCCTGGCTTTATCGGAGAACCGTCTGGCAGGTAAAGTGATTGTTACCGGTCAGGATGCGGATCTGGTGGCATGTCAGAGAATTGTGGAAGGGACCCAGACCATGACGGTATATAAGCCGGTGGATAAGCTGGCGAAGGTGGCAGCGGAATATGCGGTTAAGCTGGCCAAGGGAGAGGATATCTCATTCTCCTATACCATAGATGATGGTAGCAATGAGGTGCCTTATGTTAAGCTGGAACCGATCGCTGTAACGAAGGATAATATACGAGAGGTCATTATTGAAGGGGGCTTTCAGCAAGAGGAGGATGTGTATCTTAATATTCCGGATGGTGAGAATGAGTAGCATGACTATGTAATTTGAAGCATCGGATAAATCCCTAGAAAGCTAATGTTAGTTCGCTTATATAAGGAACATAGAACAACAAAAACGGATTCCGTGGTAATACGGGTCCTTTTTTTGTGCTTTAGTAGCTTTTGCCCTTCATGATGTCTGGTAAACATGATGTATAAGCTTTAATAGGACAGAATTGTTTTTTTGATAGCATTTTTTTGCGGTAATTTATCTTAGCTCTTTCGATTACCCAAACTAAAATAAAAATATACAGTACTTAGCAAGTTAATCCTATTTTTTTTATGTTATTATCAGAATGTAATAATTAATACAAATCAATTTTTTGGGAGGATTGAATTATGAAGAAAAAGTTAATCGGTTTATTGATGTGCCTCGTTCTTGTTTCCTCAATGTTCGTAGGCTGTCAGAGTGGTGACGGCGGTAAGAAAGTCGGCGTAGCAATGCCAACAAAGGACTTACAGAGATGGAACCAGGATGGTGCTAACATGAAGGCAGCACTCGAGAAGGCAGGCTATACCGTAGATTTACAGTATGCCAACAATGATATCGCAACACAGGTTTCTCAGGTTGAGAACATGATTACCGGAGGATGCGACGTATTAGTTATCGCTTCCATCGATGGTGGATCTTTAGGTACTGTACTTAAGGAAGCTAAGGAAAAGAAAATCCCGGTTATCGCTTATGATCGTTTGATCATGGATACCGATGCAGTTTCCTACTATGCAACCTTTGATAACTACATGGTTGGTACTATTCAGGGTCAATACATTGTTGATACCTTAGATCTGAACAACCAGGCAGGTCCCTTCAATATCGAGTTATTCACAGGTTCTCCTGATGATAACAATGCTCGTTTCTTCTTCGGCGGCGCTATGGATATTTTAACACCCTTTATCGATAGCGGTAAGTTAAACGTAGTTTCCGGACAGAAGGCATTTGAAGAAGTTGCAACTCTTAACTGGTCTACAGAAGAAGCTCAGAAGAGAATGGAAAACCTCATCACTGCTTACTATGCAGATGGAACTAAGCTTGACGTTGTTTTATCTTCCAATGACTCTTGTGCAATCGGTATTACCAATGCTTTAGTTAACGCTGGTTACACAGGCGACAACTTCCCAGTATTAACCGGTCAGGACTGCGATATTACTTCCGTTAAGAACATTCTTGCTGGTACACAGTCCATGTCAATCTTTAAGGATACTCGTACCTTAGCAAATAAGGTAGTTGAGATGGTAGATGCAATCTTAGCTGGTAAAGAAGTTCCGGTTAACGATACCGAGACTTATGATAATGGAACAGGAATCATTCCTTCCTTCCTTTGCGAGCCCGTATTTGCAGATGCTACCAACTATGAGAAGTTATTAGTTGAATCTGGTTATTACACAGCAGATCAGTTGAAGTAAAAGGCACTCAACAAAAGGGTGTTGTAGTAAATTATACAACACCCTTTTTTCTCATGTTATAAAGATATGGTTTCCGTCTTGGCATAGCTTGCTAATGTTAGGTAGGTTAACCAAATAGATATAGGAGGGGTCAAATTGGCAGCAATATTATTGGAAATGAAGAATATTACCAAACGCTTCCCCGGAGTCAAAGCATTAGATAATGTTAACCTTCAAGTAGAAGAAGGTGAAATTCATGCACTTGTTGGCGAAAATGGAGCCGGTAAATCAACGCTTATGAATGTTTTAAGCGGTATTTATCCTCATGGAAGCTATGAAGGAGAGATCCTTTATCAGGGTGAGGAATGTAAATTCAATGTGATAAAGGATAGTGAAGAAAAAGGTATTGTTATTATCCATCAAGAGCTTGCTCTTGTTCCATATATGACGATAGGTGA
>JAEYXC010000096.1 GCA_023428655.1 Bacillota bacterium
CCTTATTTTTTATCCTGCTTATTCCTTCCCATTGCTCCAGTTTTCAAAAATAACCGTTGCTTCCGTCAGAAAATCCTTTGATATGGTTATTGTCTCTGCCTCAACTTTTTTATATTCGCTAGTAATAGGAACCGGATTACAGCCACCTCTTGTTATCTCGACGTCTCCCATACTAAAACGGTTTTTACAATTTTGACAAACGAGTTGATCGCCTTCCTGCTCATAGTAGCCTTGACCTGAGCCATAGCATACCTGACAGGTGTTAAAAGCGGTTCTTATTGTTCCATCGGGAGCTTTTACCGCAATCACCTCTAAGTCGATACCATTCATATTGGCAGGATAAAAGGTAGCCGTCTCCGATATATCCTTAATCGGAATTACAAGATCACGATCCTTTGCAATTTCGATGGTTGATGACTTTGAAGTATCGGTGGTAGCCTTGGTTCCAGTAATATATTCAACGCCATAGGCCACTGCTATGGCTACAATTGCTACAATTGCGATAAAGGCAAGTCGTTTCAGATGAAAATTATTATTTTGATTCATTCTTCGTTTCCTTTCATTTTCAATATTGTTTATGAAGCACGATATCATCTATTTCACATCAGCTTCGGGTTATATTCACTAATGACATGAGGGTAATCCTGACCCTGCATCTATGGGCTGATCGGAGGGTTGATACTCTGCTACCTCCTGCCTAATTGCAGCCTCATCAATCAGCTTAATATCCTCAACTACCTTCACATAGCCATAGTAGGAACCATCCTTGGTATAGAAATCAAAGTCCTGATCAGGATAGAAGCTGATCTTATTCTCCCCCTCCTGTACCTGTAGCTCTGAATAATAATAAGGAAAAAGAATACGATTATCCAGTCCGGTCCTTTCACCATGGATGATCCACCTAGTCTCGATTCCCTTCTGAACCACTGCAACCGCGGGTTGGAAGCCCTCTTCCCCAAGGGTAAGTGCTACCGTCTGAATTCCATCCACTATCTCAGCAATGGCAAGCTCCTTTGTTGGTATCGTTATCTCAAGCAAATTATTATAATCCGCAAGTACCTGGCCATCCTCTTCAGCTATCTCACCGTCCGATACAGAAGCCGAGGAATTCGCTTCCTTATCCGTATTGACATCTGAGGTAATTGCTTCCTGATCTATATTAACACTTGAGACAATCCCTTCCTTATCCTCGTTGAGGTCAGAGGCGATTTTGTCCTCATTGATATCTGAGTCTGAAGTTACGCTAATATCATCAACCACTGTGATCTTGCTTCGGATCATCCCCATCCAGCAGCTGTAGGATATAACACCGCTTTCTTTTGCTGTAAATTCAATCACATTATCACCGACTGACAGATCCTTTGTGAGCCCGAGCTTCGGAATGACAATGCCGTTATTACACCCATTAATATCACCCTTCTCTGCCTGAATCGTCCATTTTACCGGTATTCCCTTCTGCACAGTGATCGGCTCATAGCTACCGGCCTCTAAGCCTGTTGTAATAATCTGTACCCCATCCTTGATGGTCGCTGTTCGATCCGGTACGTCCTGCTCCCGACCGATGGATTTGGGAAGGGACGGGAAATGGATGCCTGATAGGCTGATTCCACTATTGAACATAAATACTCCCAACAATACCACTAATACAGCACTGAACTTCATCAGCCTTCCCGAGAACTTCTTATTCATAAAGGAGCTTAATGCTCCAAACAAAAACATGAGGGGGAAGGTTCCGATACTGAATAAGAACATTGCAATCGCTCCCTTTATGGGACTTCCCGTAGACAATGCGTAAAGCTGCATTGCTTGAAGCGGTCCGCAGGGCATAAGGCCGTTGAGAAGACCAATATACAAGGGACTGCTGCCAAGGCGTTTTGCATAGATTTTCTTAGCAAATAGTTTTGGCATTCTAGGGTTAAACTTGCGAAGTCCGGGGAATATATTCAGCATATTAAGCCCCATGATTACCATAAACACTCCGGCGGCCAATTGTACGAAGCCCTTCATTGTTCCGGAAAAGCTTACTACGGATCCAATCGCTCCGACGATTGCTCCAATGATTGTATAGGAGATTACTCTTCCGAGATTATAAAGAAGGCTCGGTTTGATTGTCTCTAATCGACCTGAGGTTATACCCGTGGTCTGATTTTTAGGTACGCACTGGGAGAGACAGATGCCACCGCACATCGCAACACAATGTACTGAGGTTAATATTCCGATGACAAATAGCATTCCATAACCCATACCTTCCTTCGCCAAGGGAAATGAGTTAAATATAGTTAGTAATCCCAGGCGATTTGCAATCATATAGACTGCAACCAGAATTATTAATACCGCTATGATATCGGAGTAATCTGACACTGCGGTTTTTGCTGCTGTTCTTTGTGATTGTACCGGAGTCCGGTCCCCTTTTCCCAATTTCGCTTCCGGCTCATCCTTCTTTACAAAATAGTTTAATTCTGCCAGAATTTTTTCGATCTCGATCATGGTTATGATGGACTCATCATAGGTTAGTGATACGGTGCCGTTTCCATAGCTTGCCTTAACTCCTTCAATGCCGGCTATCTCGGACAGCTCTTTCTCGATAATATTCTCACAATTAACGCAGGTCATATTTCGAATGAGTAACAGTTTCGTTATGATGCTCGAAGACATCTGTCTCCTCCTTTTTCATCGTAGTAACATCCAAGTCCTTATTCATAGTAAGGAGGATGTTCTCTTTTCTCTACTTAATGTAATCATAGCAATTAGTTGTGGAGATATTATGGAGAAATAAAACCACTGAAAATTTCTAGTAAGGAAAATAAATCGTGTGGTATCCAAAAGAGTTGGAAGAGCCTTTTCATCAAAGAAACTCCTATTCTTTCATCAAAAAAAGCTGCTATAAACCCAATGCCTATACTCTAAGCATTTCGTCTATATCAGCTTTTCTTTTATCAATTATTTAAATTTATACCTGTAACCTATTTATGATGATCGGAATTTTACCAAATACCCTGAGCCATCATTGCAGTTGCAACCTTTTCAAAACCGGCGATATTAGCTCCAACCACATAATTACCCGGAGCATTATATCTACTAGCTGCACTGTCCATACTATGGAAGATATTTACCATGATCTGCTTCAGCTTGGCATCAACCTCTTCAAAGGTCCAGCTTAATCTCTCACTGTTCTGAGTCATCTCTAATGCAGAGGTAGCAACGCCGCCCGCATTAGCAGCCTTGCCCGGTGCAAAGAGCACCTTATTCGCTAACAGGTATTCCGTAGCCTCCAAGGTTGTAGGCATGTTCGCACCTTCTGCGACTGCAAAGCAGCCATTTGCAACAAGTAGCTTAGCATCCTCAAGCAGAAGCTCATTCTGTGTTGCACAAGGAAGAGCAATATCACATTTCACAGACCATACACCTCTTCCCTCATGATACTGGGAATTCGGTCTGTAATTCTTGTATTCGGTTAATCTTGCACGCTTAACCTCTTTGATTTCCTGAAGCGCAGCCACATCAATACCTTCCGGATCGTAAACCCACCCCGTCGAATCACTACAGGTCACGCATTTTGCACCAAGCTGATGAGCCTTTTGTATCGCATAGATGGCCACATTACCGGAGCCGGATACGGTACAAACCTTATCCTTCATGTCCTTGCCATTGCATTTTAACATTTCTTCCACTAAATATAATAAACCGTAGCCCGTAGCTTCTGTTCTGGCTAAGGATCCGCCGTAGGTTAATCCCTTACCGGTTAATACACCCTCATAGGAGCCGGTTATTTTCTTGAATTGTCCATACATATAACCGATCTCTCTTCCGCCTGTACCAATGTCGCCGGCGGGAACGTCCACATCGGCTCCAATGTATTTGTAGAGCTCGGTGATGAAGCTGGTGCAGAAGGCTAACACTTCTCTGTCCGACTTGCCCTTCGGATCAAAATCAGAACCACCCTTACCGCCACCGATGGGAAGTCCGGTTAATGAATTCTTAAAGATCTGTTCAAAGCCCAGGAATTTGATGATACCTAAGTTAACAGAGGGATGTAAGCGTAAGCCACCCTTATAAGGTCCGATACTGTTATTAAATTGTACACGATAACCGGTGTTAACCTGAACCTTGCCACTGTCGTCCACCCACGGTACTTTGAATTTAATCTGTCTGTCAGGCTCAACAAGTCTCTCAAGAAGACCTTCTCTTCTGAATTTCTCCTCATTTGCATCAACAACCGCTCGTAAGGATTCTAAAACCTCTTTTACCGCCTGATGAAACTCCGGTTCCGCCGGGTTTTTCTTAACCACTAGTTCAATTACTTCATCAACATATCCCATTTTTTTAATCTCCTTTGATTAAAATTTTAATTTCTTCTCAAGTGAATTGATTGATCAACTCTGCTTGTTTGATTGTCTTGCAATACAATCGGGCAATTACTGTGTTGTTATTATGCCTTATCGGGATTTGAAGTATGTTTATATTTCCAAAACAGATCGGGTAATGCATACTTCTTTGTCCACCTATTCTAACCGGAACAAGCAAGCAGTGGGAGCTTATTCGGTATACGTGCGCCTTCGCGTATATGTAAGCTGGCAATGCGATGGTATCGCTTTATGCTCACTTTGCTTACGCGCATAATAAAAAAGGCGCATAAAAATAAACAAATGCGCCTTTGTATTTGCTTTTTACATTATAATTACTTTTTCACTTTAATGCAATAGATTATTAAAATTAATTCCCGCTCCTTTTATAATTTATTTTTATACCAACCATATCACCCAGTTATAATAGCATTCTATTGTATATGCTTTCTTATATAGGTGAATTCTATTCCTATTAATCTTAATAATCGAAAAAACAGTGGATAAGTGTGCCTTACAAACTTTCTCTTGTCATAAAGAAAAGCAGCTACCGGGCTAATGAGTTTAATAGATCCATAGAAAACTATATTCTTTTTTGTATCAATATGATATAATTTCTGATAATCGGGAGGACGAAACCAATCCATTCCGAAGAATAGGAGTATGATAAATTATGGCATTCGATGGTATTGTTATTGCTAATATTATAGATGAACTACACAAAAAGCTTCTGGGGGGCCGAATCAATAAGATCGCTCAACCGGAAAAGGATGAATTAATTCTTACGATTAAGGGTGGCGATCATGGGCAGTACCGACTTTTACTATCAGCAGGAGCAGGTCTACCTC